>DAOVTC010000032.1 GCA_030633285.1 Flavobacteriaceae bacterium | reverse complement strand
TTATTCCAGAAGAAGTTATTCTTACAAATTTAGCTTGTTTTTGTGTATCAATATCTTTACTGCCACAATAACCCATTCCGGCACGTAATCCACCAATAAACTGATGCATGGTTTCGTAAACTTCTCCTTTATATGGAACTCGACCCACTATTCCTTCAGGTACTAATTTTTTAATATCATCTTCTACATCTTGAAAATAACGATCTTTAGAGCCTTTTGACATAGCTTCAATGGAACCCATTCCTCGATAAGATTTAAATTTTCTGCCTTCAAATATTATCGTTTCACCAGGTGACTCTTTAGTTCCAGCCAATAAAGAGCCTAACATAACTGAATCAGCTCCTGCTGTAATTGCTTTCGGTATATCACCTGTATATCTAATTCCTCCATCAGCAATCAAAGGAACACCTGTGCCTTTTAAAGCCTCTGCTACTTCCATAATTGCTGAAAGTTGTGGAAATCCAACTCCCGCAACTACACGTGTAGTACAAATTGAACCTGGACCAATACCTACTTTTACAGCATCGGCTCCAGCTTCTACCAAATATTTAGCAGCATCACCAGTAGCAATATTCCCTACAATAATTTCTATTTTTGGATGTGATTTTTTTATAGTTTTCAAAATATCAACAACACCTTTTGAATGCCCGTGCGCTGTATCTATAACCAAAGCATCAACACCTTCTTTTATTAATGCTTCTGCACGTTGTAGAGCATCACCGGTTACACCTATTGCAGCTGCTACACGCAATCTGCCAAAAGTATCTTTATTTGCATCTGGGTTTTCACGAACTTTAATAATATCCCTAAAAGTAATTAAACCAATAAGTTTTTTGTTAGCATTTACAACAGGTAGTTTTTCAATTTTATGTTCTTGTAATATTTCTTCAGCTTGTTTTAAAGATGTACCTTCTTTAGCAGTTATTATATTTTCGGTAGTCATTACTTCTGAAATCATTTTCTCATCATCTTTTTCAAACCTCAAATCTCTATTAGTAACAATACCTATCAACTCATCTTCTTTATTTATAACAGGAATTCCACCTATTCTATACTTTTTCATTAAAGCTTTGGCATGAGCAACTTTTTTGTCTTTGGTTAACGTTATAGGATCTATAATCAAACCAGATTCTGAACGTTTTACCTTTTTTACTTCTGCAGCCTGACTTTCAATTGACATGTTTTTATGCAACACACCAATGCCACCCTCGCGTGCCATAGCAATTGCCATATCTGATTCAGTAACAGTATCCATAGCAGCTGAAACTATTGGACAGTTAATAGTTATATTTTTAGTAAACTTTGATTTAATACTTACTTCTCTGGGTAAAATTTCAGAATATCTCGGAATTAATAAGACATCATCGTAAGTTAGACCTTCTAGTAAAATTTTTGGAGTAGACATATTATGCAATTAGAAATTAATTGCGAGCAAATTTACAATATTATTTCGAATTGAAAAAGTTAATTATTTGGAAGAAAACAAAGACTCCTTTAAAATAAGTAAAGACGATAGTATAATTGTAATAGTCATTGCCATACCTGATAATACAATGACATATTTAACCCAAATTACCCCATTCCATAAAAAATATATTCCTCCAAAAGTTAAAAGAATAGACAAAAATGGCTCAATAATTAATATCGTTTTAATTCTTTTATTTATTGAAGTTAAAGAGAGTATAACTCCTAATAATAAGAATACAACAGACAAAGATAAAATGTGATTATGAACTAAGGTTAAGACTCTTTTTTTTGACATTTTAAATTTCATCACCTCAGCATCTTCATCTAATTCATTGCCTAAATAATTAGTTTCCAATCCTTTGACTTGAAATTCTGTAGTTTCATTAACAAAATTTAAACCAGTAAAAAACCCGATATTTAATGTAAGTACAAAAACAGAAATTAACAACTTTATTTCTTTAGGTAATTGTGATAATTTTCCGTGAAACACCATTATAATTGCATAATATTTTGAAGGATTGTTAAACTTATCAATATATCATTTACTGCATTTGTCATAGATTTTGCTGAGATTGTTGCGCCTGAAATAGCTTTAATATCTTTATTATATTTAACGGTATCCTCAATTGTTAAATCATTAAATTGCCTTAGCCATCTTTTACTACTTATCTCTCCACCGTAATCTTCTCTATAAGCCAGTACTTTTATTTTTTTTATAATCAAATTATAATCAAAAATAATTACAAAATCAAATTGGTCTGCTTTACTAAGAGCTTTTCCATAATAAAAGTAACCTACTAAATCTCCACCTGATCTAATTTTATAAAAATTATCATTATTAAAATCAATCTTTAATTCGTTATTGATCCCTTGATCTACAATAATTACTTCTTTAGAGTAGGATTCAATATCAAATACAATTAAAATTTCTTTATCTATTCTTTTTTCAATTTTTTTTGGAATATCAAAACTTAAATGAAATACCAGAAATAATAAGATTACAGTTATTTTCTTCATTATTTTTTTAAAACATTATTCCTATTCCTGCATTAAACTGATTTTTTAAATCAGTATTTACATCCGCATTATTAAACCACTGATAGTCTACTTTTAAAGCTACACCAGATACAATTTTAAAATCAATACCACTTGTAATAATATCTCTATCAAAAGCTTTATTAGGATCTAAATTTCCTTCCGTTTGTTTGTGTGTATTGAATTTTTCATATCGAGTAAACAGTACCAATTTTTTATCAGATTTACTATCAATTATTGGTATAAAGTCATATGCGATTTCACCATAATATCCATTCATTTGTGAACCTAAATCTTTTTCGGTAAGGGTATTATATTTTTCCGTACCTGATAAGCTAGTCCATATATATTGGCCTCTAAGCTCTAAAGAATTATTAATATATCTGGCATCAATACCTATCATAGAAACACCTACTGTTGAATTTTCAATGGATGTATCATCTGTTTGTGTTTCTCCAAAATAACCTGCTAATCCAATCTTTAAACCCAAAATTCCATAATAATCAATTTTCATTGATAAATTTGGCGTATTAATAATTGATTCTGCTCCTTTTTGACGGCCTTTTCTCAAGCCATCTAAACCTCGTAAAGTTCCTTCACCATCTTTATAGGAAATAAAACCATTAAAAATATAAGCTTGATATTTTAATGATAAATTGTCAAATTTTCCGGCTACTCCTACTCCAATTTCTCGCCAAGTTGTAGGTACAATATCATGATCCAAACCAGGCCTTTCAACTCCATAAAATGTTGGTGGCTCATGATATTCATTCATTATACCCATAGGCACCAACATAAGCCCACCTCTTATATTTAAATTTGGACTTACATTATAATTTACAAATGCTTGCTCAACAAAAACTTCCTTAACATGTTCAAATTCAATTTCAGTTAAAAAACTAACTCTATCACTAAATTTATAACCAAAAAGCATAACTAACCTATGAACATCTAGTTTTCCAGGTGCTGAACCATCTGGTTCGTTATAATCTATTTGAGCATAACCACCTATAGTTAATTTATTTGAATTATAATCTAGTAACCTGTTTACAACTCTTAATGAGTCTTGTTTTGATTCTTGTGCGTTGGTTATAGATAACACTAAAATTGCAACAAAAAATAATAAAATTTTCACCTTATTTTTATTTAGATTAATTATAAATTATAATTATTATGTGACAAAAGTAACTGAATATTTGAAACAACAAAAGCTTATTTAGAATTATTTTAAATAACATGATAAATGTCATATTAGTATCAATAAATAAGAAGAAATATTATTGAATACTATTTAATGCTTCTTCTCTAAATTTAACTTTTATGACACTTCCTTCGGAAAATAAAGCTCTCAAAATATCAGTATAAAGAGATTTGAAATGACATTGAATTTTTAGATAATTTATTAAAATAATATTTTTATAATAAATTATGTTTTATACTTTCGTCAGATAAAATCAAAAACAAATTTTTGTCTAAAAAATCATACATATTAGTTATTATTCAATTTAGTTGTTTTGCTTTTTTTCTATTTAGCAAAAATTTAATAGCTAATAATTTTTTGGTAATATTTCAAATTATTGGCTTTGTTTTATCAACTTTGGGTGTTCTTGCTATGAAAATTGGCAATTTTAATATCCAACCTGAAGTAAAAGAAAATGCCTTATTTAGAAATAGCGGATCTTATAAAATAATTAGAAACCCAATGTATGCAGGTATAATCTTATTCTTTTTAGCATCTATAATATCCTATTTTTCTTTTTTGCGCCTTTCAATTTTAACGATTTTAATTATTGTTTTATTAGAAAAAATAAAATTGGAAGAACAGTTTTTATCTGAAAAATTTGATGAAATATATCTGGAATACAAAAATAATACTTACCGATTGATTCCCTTTTTTTACTAAAAATTATATTTATATTTGAACAATAACTTTATAATATACTAAAATGAATAAATCTATTACATATTTTTTACTAGGTGGGCTAATCCTTTTAATTTCAAATAATTCATATGCTCAAAAAGAGCTAAGCTCTTTAAATATACTTTTAAAAGCTGGAAGTTATTCACACTATTATAATAAAGCCAATGAAAACTATAATGATAGTAACAATACTTTATTAACTGTTTTTTATGAAATTCCTATTGCTGAAAACATGACGGTTTCACCAACTATTGGTTTGCCTTTCAATTTTGATTATGTAATCATCGGCGGTAGAGTTGATTATTATTTTGATGGTTTTATTAATAATCTTCCTGAACCATTAGATCTATGGGGAGGTGTTGATTCTGGTTTTGTTTTAGGTGGTGAAGGTGATACTTTTATAGTTAATTTGCATGGAGGAGGCGAATGGAGATTTAATGACACTTGGGGAGGAATTGTTGAATTTGGCGCAGGAACTTCTTCATATGGTAGTATTGGTGTTGGCATACATTTCTAAATTGTTTTTACAAAAACAAATTACCAATCAATTTAATTTGTTTTTTAAATAAATAGAGGTGATTTTATTTTATTATTTGTTAAGTTTGTTTCATTAATTTAATCTTTAATAATTTTTTAAATGAAAGTATTAGGTATAGATATTGGTGGCACCGGAATTAAAGGAGCTATTGTAGATACAGCAACCGGTGAGCTTGTAACTGAACGTTTTAGAATAGATACTCCTAAACCAGCAAAACCTGAAGCAATAGCTGAAACAATAAAAAATATTGTAGATCATTTTAATTGGAAGGGAATAGTAGGTTGTGGTTTTCCAACTCCTTTATCACATGGAAAATGTTTAAGTGGATCTAATTTACACCCAAGTCTAAAAGGTGTCCAAATTGATGAATTATTTAAGAATAAAACCGGTTTAGATTTTACTTTGGTAAATGATGCCGATGCTGCAGCTGAAGCGGAAATGCATTTTGGTGCAGGAAAAGGGAAACAAGGATTAGTTGCAGTAATCACACTAGGAACTGGAATAGGTTCTGGTTTATTTTTTAATGGAAAATTAATTCCAAATACAGAATTAGGCCATGTAACCTATAAAAGTGAAGCATTTGAAAATTATGCTGCTTATTCTATAAAAAAGATTGAAGATCTCAATTATTCCAGATGGGGAAAAAGATTGAACAAATATTTCCAGCATATTAATCTTATATTATCTCCTGATTTATTTATAATTGGTGGTGGAGCAAGTAAAAAATTACACAAATATAAAGATCAAATCGATATTGAAACACCTATCATTCCTGCTGAAAACAAAAATGAAGCAGGAATTATTGGAGCTGCTATTGCTGCAGAAGAAGGAATAAAGTAAGGTTATCAGCTGAAAATTATTTTTACTGCTTTTTTCTTACCAATTCTACTTTTACATTTAAAAGAATACTTTTAAAGCTTCATTATAAGCACTCTCAAAGCTTAATGAATTGATGTTAGTATTGGTTTTTTTAGCAGTAAAGTAAGATACTAGTTTTTCAGTAGGCATGTTACCCGTTAATTCATCTTTTGCCATCGGGCAACCACCATAACCTTTAATCGCTCCATCAAATCTATAACATCCTGCTTGAAAAGCTGCATCAACTTTTTCATGCCAAGAATTCGGATTGGTATGCAAATGTGCCCCAAATTCTATATTTGGATAAATCGGAATTAAATTAGCAAACAAATACGATATAGTTTCACCACTTGCAACACCAACTGTATCAGACAATGATAATATTTTTACACCCATTTTTGCTAAAGTATCAGTCCATTTTGCAACAATTTCTACATTCCAAGGATCTCCATAAGGATTTCCGAAACCCATAGAAAGATAAGCAACAACTTCTTTATCAGATTTATAAGCAATATTTAATATTTCCTCTAAAATACCCAAAGATTGTGCAATCGTTTTTCCTGTATTTCGCATTTGAAAGTTTTCGGATATAGAAAATGGATATCCTAAATAATCAATTTCTTGAAAAACACTTGCATCATTTGCTCCTCTAATATTAGCAACTATTGCCAATAGTTTACTTTTTGTTTGCGTTAAATCTAATTGAGACAAAACATTAGCAGTATCACGCATTTGAGGAATTGCTTTTGGTGAAACAAAACTTCCAAAATCTATAGTATCAAACCCTACTTTTAACAAGGAATTGATATACCTTGCTTTTATATTAGTTGGTATAAAACGAGATTTAATACCTTGCATGGCGTCACGAGGGCATTCTATGATTTTGACTTTATTCACTAAAATCAAATATACGAATAAGACACATTATTTTTCTGAAAATAAAATAAAAACTCCAATTGCTATAAAAATAATAATTTGAAACCACTTTAAAAATATTTCAAAATGTTTATTTTCACGTAAAAAAGAAGTCAAATACGCAGAAGTAACTGATACTAAAGTAAAAACAACAAATGCCTGAATCATAAATAATAAACCCAATAAATAAATTTGAAAAATTATTTTCCCTTGTGATTCAATAATAAAACCTGGAAAAAATGCCAAAAAGAAAATAGCCACTTTTGGGTTTAAAACATTCATAATAAATCCTTTTTTATAAAGTAAAAAAAAAGATTTTTTAGATACCTGATTTTCTTCCAAATTAATTGATGAAGAATTTCTATATATTATAAATGCTAAATAAAATAGATATAAAGCTCCAAATAATTTTATAATAAAAAATAATGTTTCAGAATTATTAATAATTGCAGCAATTCCAAATGCAATAAAAGTTGTATGTACAAGTACTCCACTTACTAATCCAAAAGCAGTAACAATTCCATACTTCTTTCCATTAGTTATACTTTGCATAATTACATATATTATATCTGGGCCAGGCATAAAAGTCAGCAATATTGATGCAGTTAAAAATGTTATTAAAATATTTATATCCAAGATATATTCAATTTTATAGTAAATATAAAAACCCATAACATAAGTTATGGGTTTTAAAAAAACTTTTAATTTTTTATATTATAATGAAGCCGAATATTCTAATAAATCAACAATTTTTGTTGAATAGCCATACTCGTTATCATACCACGAAACTACTTTGATAAAATTACCTGTTAAAGCAATACCTGCGTTGGCATCAAATACAGAAGTTCGAGTTTCTCCTACAAAATCTTGTGAAACTACTAATTCTTCAGTATAACCTAAAATTCCTTTTAATTCACCTTCAGAAGCTTCTTTCATTACTTTACAAACCTCTTCATAAGTTGCACTTTTTTTAATATTCACTGTTAAATCTACTACAGATACATCCATAGTTGGTACTCTAAATGACATACCTGTCAATTTTCCGTTTAACGAAGGAATTACTTTACCTACTGCTTTTGCTGCTCCAGTAGATGAAGGAATAATATTGTGTATTGCTGATCTACCACCTCTCCAGTCTTTAGCAGAAGGAGCATCAACTGTATTTTGAGTTGCTGTTGCAGCGTGAATAGTTGTCATTAAACCATCCGTTATTTCAAAATTATCATGTAAAACTTTAGCAATAGGAGCTAAACAGTTTGTTGTACAAGAAGCATTTGAAAAAACAGCTTCATCAGCATTCAATTCTTTGTGATTTACACCCATTACAAACATTGGTGCATCAGCTGAAGGAGCAGAAATAATTACTTTTTTTGCACCAGCTTTTATATGTTTACCTGCTGTTTCTTTAGTTTTAAATATACCTGTTGCTTCAATTACATATTCTGCACCTACTTCATCCCATTTTAAATCTTCAGGGTTACGTTCAGCAGTAATTCTAATTTCTTTTCCGTTTACGATTAATTTACCATCCTTTACATCAACTTCACCATCAAACCTTCCATGAACCGAATCATATTTTAACATATAAGCTAAATAATCAACATCTAATAAGTCATTTATACCTACAACTTGTACATTTTCTCTTTGAGTTGCAACTCTTAGTGCTAATCTTCCTATTCTTCCGAATCCGTTTATTCCAATTTTAATCATTTTTACTAATTTTTAAATTTATTTTATACTGACATAATATCAGATATTCTCAATATTTCTTTATTCATTTTGTGATGCTCTTTAACCGCTTTTTCTAATCCAGTAGTAGTCATTTTATTATTTTGTATTCCAACCATCAAATTTGATTTACCATCTATCAGTAATTCAACAGCCTTCACTCCCATTCTACTAGCTAAAACACGATCAAAACAACTTGGTGATCCACCACGCTGCATATGCCCTAAAATTGAAACTCTAACATCGTATTCAGGTAGTTGCTCTTCTACATAAGAAGCAAG
>DAOVTC010000168.1 GCA_030633285.1 Flavobacteriaceae bacterium | reverse complement strand
CCACCTAATGCTTGTTTGGTATAAGAAAATTTTAATCCATCATGAGCAATAAATTCTTCTATTTTTGTGGTAAAAATGATTTGAATATTTAAAATTCGACTAAGAATGTGCTTAAAAGTATATGTTAATCTTGGAGGAAATTTATGAGTATAAACTAATAACATGAGCAACTATATTGTAAACATCAAATGTAAACTTTTATTTAAAAACAGTATCAGGTATTTCATAGTTAGTGTCAGCTACCAACTATCAAACACTACAAAATCCCCTCATCTGCAAAGCTAAAGTAATCTTTTTCGGTAATAATTATGTGGTCAAGAACTTTTATATCTAAAACCTCTCCTCCACCTTTAATTTTTTTAGTCAGACTAATATCAGAAGTACTTGGCTTTAGTATCCCTGAAGGATGATTATGACACAAAATAATACTTGTGGCAGATAATTCAATTGCTCTTTTATAAACCAATCTTGTATCAACCAAAGTACCAGTGATACCTCCTTTACTCATTTGAGTTTTTAATTGTATTTTGTTCGCATTGTTAAGATATATAATCCAAAATTCTTCATGCTGTAATTCACCTAAAATTGGTTGCATTACATCAAAAACCGATTTACTACTTGTGATTTTGGGTTTTTCAAGTGCTTCTTCTAATCTTCTTCTTCGCCCTAATTCTAAAGCAGTAATAATTGATATTGCTTTTGCTTCACCAATTCCTTTAAATTTAATTAAATCATCTACCGATAATTTACCCAACTCATTTAAGCTATTATTGATTGATCCTAATATTCTTTTTGACAATTCTACAGCACTTTCTCCTCTATTTCCTGAGCCAATCAAAATTGCAATTAGTTCAGCATCAGATAAAGCACTTTTGCCTTTAATCAATAATTTTTCCCTAGGTCGGTCATCTTCATTCCAATGTTTTATTGTTAAATTATTTTTATAATTAATCATAAATATTTTCATTATTGTAAATTCTAAAGATATAAAATAATACATTTGTAAGTCATATTATCAATTTAAAAATCAAATTGATTATTTTTCAAAACAATATTTTTGAATGTAAAAAACTAAACCAATGAAAATTATAGTTGCTGGTGCAGGAGAAGTTGGGTTTCACCTTGCAAAATTACTTTCGTATGAATCACATGAAATTATTTTAGTTGACAAAGATAAAGATAGATTGGTTTATGCAGACACTCGGCTAGATATCAAAACATTACTAGAAGATGCTACTTCAATTTCTGCTTTAAAAGATGCTAATATTGAAAATACTGATTTATTTATTGCTGTTACCTCTTCTGAAACTACAAACATCACAGCCTGTGTTATTTCAAAAAAATTAGGAGCTAAAAAAACCATAGCTCGTATTAGTAATTCAGAATTTACAGATAAAAAAAGTGATATAGATTTTGCTGAATTAGGTATTGATGAATTAATCTCTACTGATGAATTGGCAACAAATGAAATTAAATCACTTTTGAAAAAAGCTGCTTTTAATGACACACATGAATTTGAAGGAGGAAAACTTACAATGGTTGGACTTACTTTATCAGAATCAGCTCCGTTTGTAGGTACTTCTGTTAAAGATGCTGCAGCAACTTTTTCAGAAATTCATTTTATGCCAATTGCTATTAAAAGAAATGAATTTAGTGAAACAATAATCCCACGTGGAGATACTGTTTTTAAAGCTGGTGATCAAACCTATTTTATAACCTTAGAAGAAGGTGTTGAAGAACTAAATAAATTAACCGGAACTAAAAATGAACCCATAAAAAATGTATTGATTTTAGGTGGTAGTAGAATTGGCGAAAAAACAGCTAAAGAACTATGTAAAGCTAATTTAAATATTAAAATATTTGAATATAAAAAAGCAAGGGCAATTGAACTTGCCGAAGAATTACCCGATGCATTAGTTGTTTATGGTGATAGCAGAGATGTAGAGTTACTAGAAGAAGAAAATGTTGATGAAATGGATGCCGTTGTAGCTGTAACTGGTAGATCTGAAACAAATATAATGTCGTGTTTAGTAGCCAAATCTAAAGGTGTTAAACGCACCATTGCATTGGTTCAAAACGTTGATTATTTTAATTTAAGCAAAAATATAGGTATTGACACTTTAATCAATAAAAAACTACTAGCTGCAAATAGTATTTTTAGATATATAAGAAAAGGTGAAGTACTTGAAATGACTATTTTAAACAATATCAACGCTGAAATATTAGAGTTTAAAGCTCATGATACTTCCAAGATAACAAAAAAGAAAATAAAAGATTTAAAATTTCCTCGAAATGCAATAATTGGTGGAGTTATAAGAGATGATGTAGGATTGATTGTTTTAGGAGACTTTCAAATACAAAAAGATGACAAAGTTGTTGTTTGCTGCTTCCCTAAAACCATATCAAAAGTTGAAAGTTTCTTTTTTTAAAACCTACAAATGAAAAAGCTAAATATAAAAATCATCCTACAATTGATGGGTATATTACTCCTGTTTAACGGTGCATTTATGCTTTTTTCTGCTGTAGTTAGTTGGTATTATAACGATGGTGCTTTAAAAGGAATCTTAATCGCAGGAATTTTAGCAATATCAATTGGAAGTTTACTTCAATTCGCCACAAAAGGTTTTGAAAAAGTCATTAAAAAACGTGAAGGTTATTTGGTTGTAACTTTAGGTTGGATAGTTATGTCATTATCTGGAGCCTTGCCTTATATTTTCACAGAATCAATTCCATCTTTTACTGATGCCTTTTTTGAAACCATGTCGGGTTATACCACAACTGGTGCCTCTATACTAAACGATATTGAAGCTATGCCAAAAAGCATACTATTTTGGCGTAGCACAACACACTGGATAGGTGGTATGGGAATTATAGTTTTAGCCATTGCTATTTTACCTTTACTGGGAATTGGAGGTATGCAATTATTTGCTGCTGAAGCACCTGGACCATCTTCTGATAAATTACATCCAAGAATTACAGATACAGCAAAAAGATTATGGCTTTTATACATGGGTTTAACTTTTGCCGAAGCAATTCTGTTGAAAATTGCAGGTATGGGTTATTTTGACGCTATTAATCACGCTATGAGCACTTTATCTACTGGAGGGTTTTCAACCAAAAATGCAAGTATTGCCCATTGGAATAGTCAACCTATAATACAATATATTATCATTGTATTTATGTTTATCGCAGGTACAAATTTTGTACTAAGTTACTTTGCTGTTAAAGGAAAATTTAAAAAATATTTTCAAGATGAAGAGTTTAGGTACTACT
>DAOVTC010000039.1 GCA_030633285.1 Flavobacteriaceae bacterium | reverse complement strand
TTTTGATGAAATTTATACATTATTAATTAAAATACTTTTTTGCCATGGAGATAAAACTAGTTTATTTAAGTGATTTGAAATTCAATTTAAAAATTTGGAAAAAAGAATTGAAATTTCATCTTAATGAGACAGAAAAATTTGAAAAAAAATTAGAAGATGTTGCCAAACGTAATATGGGTACTGATGCTATGATTCCTTTAGAAAGTTTTCAAAATAAAATGATTCGCGAAAAAGAAGTTATAGGTAGATTATTGCAGCGTATTAGAATGAAAATGAAAATTGTTGATAAAGTTGATTTAAGCGAAGAAATTGATGGAAGACTAAGAAATCAACAAACATCACTAAGAGATGATATGAAAACTTATATAAAGCTTCACTATGAATTAAAAGAAGATTTAATGGACTATTTTTTGAGATGGTTGTAAATCATAAAAAAAGCCCCAATTATTGGGGCTTTTTTATTGTTTAAATTTTAAAGCTTATGTTTTATAGATTCTTTTGTTTCTTTTTCTAAATGATCTGTAAATAAAATACCGTTGAGATGATCTATTTCATGTTGAAATATAACAGCAGTAAATGCTTCAATCATTTCACATTTATGTTGCCCTTTATAGTTGTCATATTCCAATAAAACTGCATAAGATCTATTGTGAGTGGTTTCTCTAACATTTGGTATAGATAGGCAACCCTCTAAAACATCCTGTTTTAAATCAGTATATTTAGTTATTCTAGGATTGTAATAAACTTCAAAAGGGTTTTCTTCTTTGTCAAAACGTTGTATCCAAATTATTTTTTTCAGGATACCAACTTGTGGCGCAGCAATCCCAACACCTCTGGTTGCACTATCTCGTACGGTTTTATATAATCTTTTTGTAAATATTTGTAAAATAGTGTCATTCTTTTTAACAATAAAATTCAAACTTTTTGAGCGTAAAATAATAGAGTCTTTGGGTTTTGTTATCAATAGAACTCTCATAGGTTCATCTGATTTTCCCGTAAGGATAAGTTGAATTTCTTCTTTAGAAAAAACAGATGCATTACTATTTGAAGTAGTTTTTTTATTTGTAGCACAACTACTTATGATAAAAATTAAAATAAAAACCTTCAATAAAAAGTTGAATTTCATAGGGTTTGGGTTGAAAATAATCTTTAATATTTATTGGAATTGCTTTGCAATATTTTCTGCTTTTCTGCTTTCAGAATAATCATAAAAACCTTCTCCAGATTTAATACCTAATTTACTTGCATTAACCATATTTACCAATAATGGACAAGGTGCATATTTTGGATTACCAAAACCGTCAACTAATACATTCAAAATTGATAAACATACGCAAAGTCCAATAAGATCAGCAGATTGTAATGGCCCCATAGGATGTGCCATACCCAATTTCATAACTGTATCTATTTCATAAACACCTGAAACACCTTCGTATAATGAATACATAGCTTCATTTAACATAGGCATTAAAATTCGATTGGCAATAAAACCCGGATAATCATTCACTTCAACAGGAACTTTATGCAATTTTTTAGAAAGCTCCATAATAATATCGGTAACTTCATCTGAAGTAGAATAACCACGAATTATTTCTACAAGTTTCATTATAGGAACAGGATTCATAAAATGCATTCCAATAACTTTTTCAGGTCTGGAAGTAACAGCAGCAATTTTAGTAATTGAAATTGAAGAAGTATTTGTTGTTAAAATTGTATTTTCAGGACAAACTTCATCCAATTCTTTAAAAATTTTAAGCTTTAGGTCAATGTTTTCTGTTGCTGCCTCAATAACCAAATCGGCATTGCTAACACCTTGACTAATAGAAGTAAAAGTATTGATATTTTTTAAAGTAAGTTCTTTAACTTCTAAAGTTATTCTTTCTTTACTTAATAATCGATCTAAATTTTTAGTGATGTTAGCGATACCTTTGTCAATGGCATTTTGTGAAATATCAATTATATTTACTTTAAACCCATTTTGGGCAAATACATGGGCAATTCCATTTCCCATAGTACCGGCTCCAATAACTACTATATTTTTCATGTAAACTGTTATTTTGTGTTGTTATTTATTTGAAACAATCTATAATTTGTTGTGCTACATCTAAAGCTTCTGTTCCTTGACTTAAAGACACAATAGGTGTACTGTTATTGTGAATTGCATGTGCAAATGATTCTAATTCGTCTAAAATGGCATTGTTTTGTTCAATTTTTGGATTATCAAAATAGATTTGTTTTTTTACACCTTCAGCATTTTGTAAAATCATGGCAAATTCATCGGGATTTTCCGGTAAATCTTTCATTTTAACAACTTCACATTTTTTTTCTAAAAAATCAACTGATATATAAGCATCTTTTTGAAAAAATCTGGATTTACGCATATTTTTTAAAGAAATTCTACTTGCAGTTAAATTGGCTACACAACCATTTTCAAATTCAATTCGAGCGTTGGCAATATCAGGAGTTTCACTGATTACAGAAACGCCACTGGCATGTATATTTTTAACTTTTGAATTTACTACGCTTAAAATAATATCAATATCATGAATCATTAAATCTAATACAACCGGAACATCAGTACCTCTTGGATTAAATTCTGCTAACCTATGCGTTTCAATAAACATAGGACTTTCAATTTTATCTTTTACAGCAGAAAAAGCTGGATTGAATCTTTCAACATGACCAACCTGACCTTTAACATTATGTTTTTTAACTAAATTGCGTAGTTCCTGAGCTTCAGCTACAGTTTTTGTAATAGGTTTTTCAATAAAAATATGCTTACCTTTTTTAATTGCAGTTTTGGCACAATCGAAATGGTTTAGAGTAGGAGTAACAATATCAACTACATCAACGGCATCAATCAAGTCGTTAATAGAATCAAAGAGTCTATATCCAAATTCCTCAACTACTTTTAAAGCATTTTCTTTAATAGGGTCATAAAACCCAACGAGTTCATACTTTTGAGATTGTTGTAACAATTTTAAATGAATTTTGCCAAGATGACCGGCTCCTAAAACACCTGCTTTTAACATATAGAATAATTTTATTCAAAAATACAAAATATGATATTTTAATTGGTTTATTTCGCAAAATAATTACCTATTTTTGGATTTAATATGCAATTAGATACAAACAAACATAAAGGTCTTCGTAATCAATTGGTTGCAACAATTAAAGCCAAAGGAATAAAAGATAAAAACGTTTTAGATGCCATAGGAAAAATTCCTAGGCATGTGTTTATGGATTCAGGTTTTATAGATTTTGCATATCAAGATAATGCATTTCCTATTGCAGCAGATCAGACTATTTCTCAACCATATACAGTTGCATTTCAAACAGAATTGTTACAAGTGAAACCAAATGATAAAATTTTAGAAATAGGAACAGGTTCGGGTTATCAAACAGCGGTTTTGATTGAGTTAAAAGCAGAAGTTTATAGTATTGAGCGTCAAAAAGAGTTGTTTACTAAAACTAAAGTTTTTTTACCAAAAGTTGGTTATGTACTTAAAAAACTGGTATTTGGTGATGGTTATTTAGGGTTACCTGAAAATGCCCCTTTTGATGGAATTATTGTAACAGCAGGTGCTCCATTTGTTCCTAAACCTTTGTTGAGTCAACTAAAAATAGGAGGGAAGTTGGTAATTCCTGTTGGTGAAAATGTTCAAAAAATGACTGTATTTATCCGAAAAGGAGAAAAAGAATTTGAAAAACATGAGCATGGTGATTTCAGATTTGTTCCTTTATTGAAAGATAGTAGGAAATAAGTGGTTGTTGGTTGACGGTTTTTAGTTAGCTATTTCATCTGATTATGAAATATTTTAATAAAAAACTTTACACTTTTACTTTAAACATTACTTACACCGCTTTTAAACTCAAATCCATATTGCTTATAGAATGTGTTAAGGCACCACTTGAAATATAGTCAACACCACATTCGGCATATGCTCTGGCAGTTTGTAAAGTGATTCCACCCGAAGATTCAGTTTGACAATGATCACCAATTAAATTAACTGCTTTCGCAGTGTCTGCATAATTAAAATTATCTAGAAGAATTCGATGGATTCCATCGTGTTTTAAAATTTTCTCAATTTCTTCAAAATTTCTTGCTTCCACAATAATTTTTAAATCAAGATTATTATCTAATAAATAAGCTTTGGTTTTTTCAATTGCAAGATCAACTCCGTCGGCAAAATCAATATGATTATCTTTTAGCATTACCATATCATATAAAGCAAAACGATGATTTTCACCTCCACCAATTTTTACAGCCCATTTTTCAATAGCTCTAACACCCGGTGTAGTTTTTCTTGTATCTAAAATCATAGTATTCGTACCTTTTAAAACCTTTACAAATTTTCTGGTTTTTTTAGCAATGGCACTCATTCTTTGCATAGCATTTAAAACAAATCTTTCAGCTTTTAAAATAGATTGTGAACTTCCTGTAACGAAAAAAGCAATATCACCAACTTTTACTTTATCACCATCAATTAAAAAAGTTTCAACTCTCAGGTCTTTATCAACCGCAGCAAAAATCATTTTTGCAAACTCAATTCCTGCAATAACTCCTTTTTCTTTTACCAATAATTTTGCCTGACCTTTTGCATTTTTAGGAATACAGGCTAAAGAACTGTGATCTCCTTCACCAATATCTTCTCGAATACCGTTTTTGATAATAATTTGTAATTCCTTTTCAAATTGTTCTTTTGTGATCATTTATTTACGATTTACTTATACAAAAATAACTTTTTTTCAGATATTAGAATAATTGATTTACATTTGAAAAGGAATTAGTAAATTTTGAATATATGAAGATAAAACTATTAGTTATTGGTAAAACCGATGATAAAAATTTATTATCTCTAATTCAAATTTATGAACAAAGATTGAAACATTATATAAAGTTTGAAATTGATATTATTCCAGATATTAAAAATGCAAAAAACTTATCTGAAAAGCAACAAAAAGAAAAAGAAGGAGATTTGATTTTGAAAAAGATTGCTACAACAGATAATCTAATTTTATTAGATGAAAAAGGTTATCAGTTTCGGTCTGTTGAATTTTCAAGATTTCTTCAAAAAAAGATGAATTCAGGTATAAAGCAATTGGTTTTGGTTATTGGAGGTCCTTATGGTTTTTCAGAAAAAGTTTATCAAAAAGCATCAGGAAAAATATCATTATCAAAAATGACCTTTTCTCACCAATTGATTCGCTTGTTTGTAGTAGAGCAAATTTACAGAGCATTTACAATTTTAAAAAAGGAACCTTATCACCATGAGTAGGTGTAAAAGTTTAAAGTAAAAAGTTTAAAGTGTAAAGTAAAAATGAGTAAGGAGAAAGTAGTGTTTTGTTTAGCAGTAGAGTTACCTATGAGCAATAATGAATAATTAAAAGCTAAATATCTCTAGTTAGTATTGATATTTATTGAAATTTAAAATAAAACTAAAAAAGAATGACAGGATTTTTTGCAATTTTAGATGACATAGCTATGTTAATGGATGATGTTTCTATTATGGCCAAAGTAGCTGCTAAAAAAACAGCAGGAGTATTAGGTGATGATTTGGCTGTAGGAGCTGAAAAAGCATCAAGTTTTAGATCATCTAGAGAGTTGCCTGTACTTTGGGTCATCACGAAAGGTTCTTTTTTTAATAAATTGATTATTTTGCCATTTGCATTTTTATTAAGTGCTTTTGCTCCACAATTTATTGTTCCTATTTTACTTATTGGTGGTGTTTACCTTAGTTTTGAAGGAGTTGAAAAAATTATCCATACATTTTTACATAAGGAAAATAATCATGAAGATATCCTTGAAATGGAAAGCGAAGAAGAGATTCTTAAAGCAGAAAAATTAAAGATTAAAAATACTATTGTGACTGATTTCATTCTTTCTATTGAGATTATTATGATTGCTTTAGGTACTGTTTCAGATGAACCTCTTATGACCCAAATTATGGTAGTTTCAATAATTGCAATTTTAGCAACTGTTGGTGTTTATGGAATTGTAGCTTTAATGGTTCGTATGGATGATACCGGATTGAAATTGATAAAACTTGCACGTGGAAAATCTAAATTTATCAAATCTGCTTTTGTTGTTACCGGTAAAAGCTTGGTTTGGTCTTTGCCAAAATTGATCAAGTTACTTGCCGTTGTTGGAACTATTGCTATGTTATTGGTTGGTGGAGGAATGTTTGTTCATAATATTCATCAGGTTCATGAGCTTTTCCATGTTTTGCCTATTATTGTTACAGAACTTGTTATGGGGTTGATAGTTGGTTTTATTGCTTATTTTTTAGTTGTATCTTTTAAAAAGGTTAAAGCTAAATTATCCAGATAAATAATGAATGCTTTTAAATTGTATTTATATCATATTTAGAAAGAGCCATTTTAAAAGATTCAAATATATTAAATCATCAATGAAAGAAGTGTGTAATTTAAAATGAAAATTTATTTTTAAAAACAGTTAAAACTTCTAATAATGTTCTAGTTGGTATATTGGTCAATGTATTGAGCTGTATATTTGGTTTTACTTTTAACTCTCTCATTTTTATTTGTTGATTAATAAACAGCATTTCTAAATCAGGATAAATTGTTTTAAAAGTATCTGCAATATGGTTGATAGTAAGATTATCTTCCACCAAATCATATTTTCCTACTTTTAGCTTACTAAAAACGAGGTTGCCTAAAATATTAGCAGTTTTATCAATATGAATGAATGAGCGATATTGATTACCATTGCCGTTGATTGAAATACGATTTTTAAAATTTGCATCAAACATAAATTTATTGATCACCGAGTCTAAACGCATACTCTTACTGTAACCATAAATATTACCACAACGAATAATATAAGTTTCTATATTTTTAGTTAACAAACGATTTACATGTTCTTCTCCCCGAAGTTTTGATATTCCATAGAATGTTTTCGGGTTTGTAGCGGATTTTTCATCTACTTCATTTGATGACGCACCGTAAACGGAAGCACTGCTTACATAAATAAACTTTTTTACATCACTTTCTTCAACTGCATATACCATTTCTGCTGTTCCCCAATGGTTTACCTGTTCAAAGAAATGGGCATTTTGATCGGCAAATGGGGTAGTTACTTTTGCCGCTAAATGATAAACAACATCTATTCCTTTTAGAGTTTGTTTTAAAAGGCGTGTGTCTAAAATATCACCTTGGATAAATTTTACTTTATTATTTAGTTTATGGCTACCAATAAACAGATTTATATTACTACGACTTAAATTATCGTAAATGATTATTTGTTTTACTTGTGGATTTTTTTCTAGTTCGTAAGTTAGTTCTGTTCCTATATATCCGGCACCACCGGTGATTAAAATTTTCATTTTATAAAGTTAAAAGTTTAAAGATTGAGTAACTAATTATTTAATCTTTAAATTATTTGTCAATTAAATCCGTATGTAAACCACATTCTGTTTTGTTTAACCCAAACCAACGTCCAGATCGTTCATTAGTTATATCAAATTTTCTGGTACAAGGTTCACAACCAATACTTAAATAACCTTTTTCATCTAAAGGATGTTTTGGCAAATGATGATCTTTAATATAATTGTAAATCATCTTGTTATTCCAGTCTAAAATAGGGTGAAATCGCTTACAGTTAAAAGCTCCATCTTGCTCTACTTTCATATTTTTTCTATTGGCATTTTGGTCAGCTCTAATACCATTAATCCAAATATCGTGTCCAGCCAGAATCGGTTCCATAGGTTGTGTTTTGTTGATATAACAACAGCGATCAGGATCAGAAGTAAACAAAAAATTACCATTACAGTCTTTTTGATAAATTCTAGATACAGTAGTCGTTACATTCACTAGGTTTAGATTGAATAGCTTTACAATATCATCTCTAAATGTTAAGGTCTCAGGAAATAAATAACCTGTATTGATAAACATTACAGGAATAGAATTATCAATTTCACTAAGTATATGCAATAGTGGAATACTGTGGGTTTGAAAAGAAGAGGTGACAAATATTTTCAACCCTTCTTTTTTATAATTTTTAATGTATTTTTTTATATTTTCAATGGTCATTATTGTGCTTTTCTAAAAGCACATCAAATGTAATAATTTCAAATTTTTTAAACCAGTTTTTTTATTTAATTATTACATTTGTTTTGAATAAAAATTTAATTATATGAAACTAGTTTTTGCCACTAATAATAAAAATAAAGTGAAAGAGGTTAATGCTCTATTGCCCAAAGGAATTGAAATTTTAAGTTTAGCTGATATAGGTTGTGTTGAAGAAATTGACGAAACAGAAGTTACTCTTGAAGGAAATGCCAAGTTAAAAGCTGATTATATAACCAAAAATTATGGTTATGATTGCTTTGCAGATGATACAGGTTTAGAAGTTGAAGCTTTAAATGGCGCTCCAGGTGTTTATTCAGCAAGGTA
>DAOVTC010000022.1 GCA_030633285.1 Flavobacteriaceae bacterium | reverse complement strand
TTTTTGACAAAAGTTGGTTATCCAAAAAATATAGTTAAAGAATAATTATGATAAAAAAAGACAATAAAGTAACTGGTAAAGTTTTTGATTATCAGCTTTTTGCAAGGCTATTGTCTTATGCTAAAAATTATAGATTACAGTTTGTTTTATCTTTGCTTTCAGTAATTTTTTTAGCTGTTTTTGCTGCAATCAGACCTATATTATTGCAACAAATTGTAGATGATTATATTTCCAATAAAAATGCAAAACAATTATTGAATTTTTCAATTCTTATGTTTGTAGTCTTATTTTTTGAAGTAACCTTCCAATTTATATTTATATATTTTGCAAACTGGTTAGGGCAGAATATTGTTAAAGATATGCGAACCCAATTATTCAATCAACTTTTGCACTTTAAAATGCAATATTTTAATAAATCATCTGTAGGAAGATTGGTAACAAGAGTTGTATCAGATATTGAAACCATAGCTAGTGTTTTTGGACAAGGATTGTTTATGATAATAAGTGATTTATTAAAAATGTTTGTTATTGCAGCTGTAATGCTTTGGATGAATTGGCGCTTGTCTTTGATAGTTTTTGCAATTTTGCCTATACTAATATTTGCAACTAAAGTTTTTCAGAAAGCTATGAAATCAGCCTTTCAAGAAGTTAGGACTGAAGTAGCAAATCTCAATAGTTTTGTGCAAGAGCGTATTACAGGAATGCGTATTATACAACTTTTTACTCGTGAAAAAATTGAGTATGAAAAGTTTTACTCAATTAATGAAAAACATAAAAAAGCATGGGTTAGAACAGTTTGGTATAATTCTATATTTTTCCCTTTGGCAGAGATACTACCCTCTATAGCTATTGGTTTAGTGGTGTGGTATGGTGGTTTAAGCGCTATTGCGGATGATTCCATAACGGCAGGAACAATTATTAGTTTTATCATGATGAATAATATGTTATTTCGTCCGTTAAGGCAGATAGCTGATAAATTCAATACCTTACAAATGGGTATGGTAGCTGCAGATAGAGTTTTTAAAATTATTGATGATAAAAAATCTGAATTAGATACAGGTAATATAAGTGCAGAGTCTTTAAAAGGACAAGTTTCTTTTGAAGAGGTTCATTTTAGTTATATTAAAAATGAAGAAGTTATTAAAGGTATTTCTTTTGAAGTAAATTCTGGAGAAACCGTTGCACTTGTAGGAGCAACAGGAGCTGGGAAATCAACAATTATTAATTTACTAAATCGTTTTTATTGTATTGATAGTGGTGAAATTAAAATTGATAATATTAATATAAATAATTATAAATTACATGATTTAAGAAATCATATTGCTGTTGTTTTACAAGATGTTTTCTTATTTTCAGACACGATTTATAATAATATTACACTAAAAGATCAATCAATTACTTTAGATAAAGTTAAAAAAATAGCTAAAGAAATTGGAATTCATGATTTTATTATGTCTTTACCAAATGATTACAATTATAACGTTAAAGAAAGAGGTGTAATGTTATCTGTTGGTCAACGACAATTAATTGCTTTTTTAAGAGCATCTGTTAGTAATCCTAGTATTTTGATTTTAGATGAGGCAACATCATCAATAGATACTCATTCAGAAAAATTGATACAAAGTGCTACAGAAAAAATCACTAAAAACCGTACATCAATAATTATAGCACATAGATTAGCAACAATAAAAAAAGCTGATAAGATTATTGTAATGGAATATGGGAAAATTGTTGAACAAGGTACTCACAAACAGTTGCTTGATAAAAAAGGATACTATAGTAAGTTGTATAATATTCAATTTTTACAGAAAAAGGCAAGTTAATAAGTAATGTCTTCTTTTATTATTTCTATTAGGTCATTAGTGTCTTCAAATAAAATAAAAGCACCATTATTCATGTAAGAAATTTGACCAGTTTCTTCAGAAACTACTAGGGCAAGAGCATCTGTTTGAATTGTTATTCCCAATGCTGCTCTATGGCGTAACCCGAAATGTACAGGAATTTCCAAAGTATTTTCAATTGGTAAAATTACTCTGGTAGCAGTTATAACATCATTTTCAATAATAATTGCACCATCATGAAGAGGGCTGTTTTTATAAAAAATACTTTTAAGGATAGGTTTGTTAACTTCAATATGCATAGTGTCACCTGTTAATTTTACCAATTCTAAACTATTATTTCTTTCTAAAACAATTAATACTCCAGTTTTAATTTTTGACATTTCATTACAAAAAGTAACAATTTCATCAATGTGATCATTTGGAGCAATTTCAGTTTTTAAAAAATTAAAATGTTTTAGAAAGCCTTTTTTTGAAGCAAAATTTGTGGAGCCCAACATTAATAAAAATTTTCTAATTTCTTGTTGAAAAACTATAATTAAAGCGATAAAACCACCTCCTAAAAATTTACCCAAAATATCACTAAGAAGCTCCATTTCAAGAGCTTGTGTTAGTTTCCAAATTAAATAAATCATAGCAATGCCTAAAAAAATATTGATAGCTACAGTGCCTCGAATTAATTTGTAGATATAAAAAAGTAAAACAGCAACCAATACAATATCTAATATATCTAAAAAGCCGATGTTTAAAAAATTAATTGAATCCAAATTGATATTAGTTTTGGTAAATTTAAGAATTATTTTGAACTATAAATATATTCGACTGAAAGAACATTTAAATTCATTTTTGACAACAAAGCTTTTACAGACAAATAATTTTGGTAAGAAATATTTTCATTATATTTTAAAATCACTTTATGGCTTGTTATAGTATCATTTGATTGGATATTTTTTATTTTTTGGATCAATTGACTTGTTTCAATTTTAGATTGATTTAAAAATAACTTATTTTTTTGAATATCAAGTTCAATGGTTGATTCTTTTGGTAATTTTTTAAAAGTATTTTTGTAGTCTGTTTTTGAAAAAATAAAAGTGGTATTATTAAAACTTAAAAGTGAAATTTTATTAGAATTAACATCTGCGTAACTAAAAAAATTGAGCATTCCTTCTTTTTTATGCATAGAATCTTTATTGCGATATTCTTGCATTTCTTGTAATAATGGTACAACTTTTTTCATCGTTAATCTCTTATCTATGTTGTAAATCCAATGTGTATTTATTAACTTGTTATTATTGTTTAAAATAGCTAAAGTGTCTTGCTTCTTTATTTTTAAAAAGATCCAAATACTGGAATGGTTTTGAATTTCACTAATACCTGATATGCCAATTATTGGTAATTGCACTTCTTTTTTAGTGCAATTTGTAAAAAGAAATAGTGTAATAATATATATGTAAAAGTATTTTTTCATTTGAATATATTTTTTTGTTATTGAAATTTCTACAAAATATCTAGTTGTATTTTAATTTATTAACAATTTTTATAGTTTCAATAGCTTCTTTTACATCATGTACTCTTAAAATATTTGAACCCTGAAGTATAGCAATTGTATTGGTAACAGTTGTAGCGTTCAAAGCTTCTTCAGCAGAGATGTTTAAATATTTGTACAACATAGATTTTCTTGAAATACCAGATAAAATAGGTAATTCTAAATGATTAAATAAATTTAGATTATTCAATAGTTCATAATTTTGATCTAATGTTTTACTAAATCCAAAACCTACATCTAATATTATATCGTTGACATCTAAGGCTCTTAATTGGTTTATTTTCTTTGAGAAAAAATATATGATATCTTTTATCAAATCATTATAAATAAGATTTTGTTGCATACTTTGTGGAGTTCCCTTCATATGCATCATGATATAGGGTACTTGTAATTTTGCAATAGTTTTAAACATCTGTTTATCCAAATTGCCAGCAGAAATATCATTAATCATACATGCTCCAATTTCTACACTTTGTCTTGCAACTTCACTTCTAAAAGTATCAATTGAAATAAAAATTTCAGGAAAATGTTGAATAATAGTTTCTAAAATTGGAATTAATCTTAACAATTCTTCTTTTTCACTTATATGTTTTGCATCAGGGCGAGAAGAATATGCTCCAATATCAATAAAAGTAGCACCTTCTAAAAGCATTTTTTCAGTATG
The DNA here is from genome assembly GCA_030633285.1 of Flavobacteriaceae bacterium. Next base: position 6,480 of record DAOVTC010000022.1, on the reverse strand, counting down.
TAAAAGGATTTCTTTTTCTGAATGGTATTTACCTCCATCATAAAAAGAATCTGGTGTAAGATTTAAAATTCCCATAACTTTTGGAGTCGATAAATCAATAAGTTTTCCTTTACAGTTTATGTTCATTTGGGTTTTGAGTTGATTGTTTCTTTATAAAAAGTATTGTAAAAAAATTGATATAAGATATTGATATTAAATACTTTATTTACCATTCAGCATTTATTTACTTGCCACGGTATTAACTACTTTACTCATTTTAGGAGCTTTGTAATTATTCATTTTATGAATTAATTCATCAATATCTTCACTTACCAATAACATATCACGATTGTTTTGTTTTAAAAACCCTTCTTTCACCATGACATCTAATTGTTGTAGTACATGATTAAAAAAACCTTTAGTGTTTATTATTCCAATAGGTTTGTTTTCTATGCCTAATTGCCCTAATGTTAAGGCTTCAAATATTTCGTCTAGAGTTCCAAAACCACCGGCAAGAGCAATGTACCCATCAACCATTTTACTGATTTTTACTTTTCGTTTTGACATTTTTTTGGTAACAATCATTTGAGTAATATCATTATGAGCTACTTCTTCATGTCGCAATAAATTTGGTATCACGCCAATTACTTCACCTTTATTTTTCAAAATAATATCAGCAATAGCACCCATCATACCAATTTTTCCACCACCATATACTAAACCAATATTATTTTTAGCAAAATATAATCCCAATTTTTTTGCATCATTAGCATAAACAGAATCAAAACCTATACTTGAACCACAAAAAACGGCTACTCTTTTCATACAAGATATCTTTTTAGTAAAATTTCTGTAAAAATAAACAAACCAATGATAATATATCACAAGATTTTTATAAATTCGTTTCGATAAATCAAAAACAGAAATCTCTGTATTTATACTATTTACATGCATAAAACAATAAAACAATACGATGAAGTTACGGAAAAATGTCGCTCACTTTTTATAAAAAAAATGAATGATTATGGTAGTGCGTGGCGCATATTGCGTTTGCCATCTTTAACAGATCAAATATTTATCAAAGCCCAAAGAATTAGACAGTTACAAGAAAACAATGTAAGGAAAGTAGAGGAAGATGAAATACCGGAATTTATTGGAATAATCAACTATTCTGTAATGGCATTGATTCAAATTGAAAGAGGAATAGTAGATCAACCCGATTTAAATGTTGAAGAAGCTGTAAAGTTATATGACAAACATTTATCTGAAACGAAACGATTGATGGAGAATAAAAATCATGATTATGGTGAGGCATGGCGTGAAATGAGAATTAGCTCATTGACTGATTTAATTTTACAAAAATTGCTTAGAGTTAAACAAATTGAGAATAACCAAGGGTTAACTTTAGTTTCTGAAGGTATTGATGCGAATTATCAAGATATGATAAACTATGCTGTTTTTGCTTTAATTTTGATGGAATAGAAATTACATTAAGACATATCTCTTTAGTATTAAAACACAAAAATAAAATGAATATACTTACACAAATAGTAAGATTACTTGTATCAGTAACATTTATTTTTTCAGGTTTTGTAAAATTGATAGATCCTCTTGGATCACAATATAAATTTGAAGAATATTTTGGTGCGGATGTTCTAAATTTAGAGTTTTTAACACCTTATGCATTACAATTTTCTATAGTATTAATTATAGCTGAAATTATATTAGGAGTTAAGCTATTAGTTGGGTTTAAGCCTAAAATTACTGTTTGGAGTTTGTTTGTTCTTACTTTGATATTCTTATTTTTAACTTGGTATTCAGCATATTTTGATAAGGTTACAGACTGTGGATGTTTTGGTGATGCCATTAAATTAACCCCATGGGAAACATTTTATAAAAATATAATACTAATTGCTTTAATTATTTATCTCATTATTAGAGTTTATGATATTCAGCCATTATTTACTGAAACTTTTGCAAAAAGAATCGCAATATTTTCTTTTATAGTTTCTGTGTTTTTAACATTTTATGTTCTTAAACATCTACCAATAATTGATTTTAGACCTTACGCTGTTGGTAAAAATATTCCCGAAGGAATGATAATACCAGATAATGCTCAGGAACCTATTTTTGAAGATACATGGATTTATAATATTGATGGTGAAGATAAAGTATTTACTACTGAAGAAAAACCTTGGAATATAGAAGGAGCAACATTCGTTGATAGAAAAACAAAAACTATTGAAGAAGGTTATGAGCCACCAATTCACGATTTTACAATGGAAAGTAATGGAGAAGATATTACTGATAATTTGATGCAAAAAGAGCGATTGATGTTAATTGTTGCTTATAATTTGCGAAAATCAAATGAAAAAGGCTTGGTTAAAATAAAAGAGCTTAGTGATAAAGCTCTACAAAATGGATATACGGTTTATTATTTTTCAGCATCAACAGAAGATGATTTTTTAAAAATTAAAAATGATTATAAATTTGATTTTGATTTACTTTTTTGTGATGAAACAACTTTAAAAACTATTATTAGATCAAATCCAGGCATTGTTACTTTAAATAAAGGAACCATCATTGGTAAATGGAGTTGGGTTGATGCAGATAAGGTTAAATTGTAAACACATTAATAAATCAACAAGTATTTATGAAACAAGCTTTATTGGTATTTTTAGGTGGTGGTTTAGGAAGTGTTGCAAGATATTTATTGAGTATAAAACTCAATAATTTTGAAAATGCTTTGCCTTTTGGTACTATGTTAGCTAATATTTTAGGTAGTTTGATTATTGGTTTGATTTTTGGTTATACTGCCAAGACAGGAGTTTTAACAGAAAATCATTCTTTATTATTAGCAACTGGGTTTTGTGGAGGTTTTACAACCTTCTCGACTTTTGCTTATGAAAATCATATATTTATTAAAAATGGAGATTATTTTAGTATGTTGCCTTATCTAGCAATTACTTTTGTTTTAGGTATTTCTGCTGTGTTTTTGGGTTTATTTTTGGCTAAATATTTTTAATTGAGCTAGGTGTTTACTTACCATAGATATTAAATAATTTTCAAATTCCCTAATTTTCAAATCACTAATGCTCTTCATAAGCTTTTACTCCTGCATTGATTTCAACATCTAGTTGATTTGCCTTTGGAGGAATTGGGCAAGAATATTTGTGATTATATGCACAGTACGGATTGTAAGCCTTGTTAAAATCAATAACTGTTGTGTCTCCATCAGGAATTTTTAAATCAAGATATCTACCACCACCATAAGTGCTCTCACCATTTGTTTTATCAGTAAATGGTAAAAATAAATAGTCTTCATAATCAGTAGTTAATATTAATTTTTGATTTTGATAAATTTCTAAACTATATTCAATCCCTTCAATTTTAAAAGTTGCAATTGCGTATAATTTGTAAACAGGTAACCTATCAGTTGTTGTTTTCATGCCAAAAGACTTACTATTTTTGATAAACTTTAATTGGGCAACAACAATATATGCAGTATCAATTGGAAAAAAATCAAGTGATTTAAAGGTTTTAAAATCTTCTTCTGTTAAAGGGCTTTCCTCTTTGTTTGCAAATTCTTTATTTAATTTTTGTTGAAATTTTCGAGAATCTTTTACATTTTTATTTTCTTGTGCAGATAATTGAAGTGTAATAAGACAAATTGAAATAATAATAATTTTTTTCATCTTTAAATTAGTTTATAGAATATTACTATAATTTTAAGTGATAACAGAGTTTGGATTAAAGATACTGAAATAATTATCTTTACAAAATGCTAACTAAAATTATTTCCCCTTACAAGGGATTATCAAAAGAAGTATGGTTTCTGGCTTTAACGACCTTAATAAACAGGGCAGGAGCTATGGTTATACCTTTTTTGTCGTTATATCTAACCAAATATTTGGGATTTACTTTAGGACAAGTAGGATGGATAATGACTTTTTATGGATTTGGATCTGTCATAGGCGTTTATTTTGGAGGAAAACTTACTGATAAAATTGGTTACTATAAAGTGATGTATGTCAGTTTGATTTTAACAGGAATAGCATTTTTAGCACTACAATATATTTATTCTTTTTATGCTCTTTGTGCGGGAGTTTTTATATTGACTTTAGTGGCTGATGCTTTTCGACCTGCAATTTGGGTGGCTTTAGCTGATTATAGTAAAGAAGAAAACAGAACACGATCAGTTACATTAATTCGCCTAGCAATTAATTTAGGATTTTCTTTAGGACCTGCCATTGGAGGTCTAATTATTGCCAATATAAGTTATCAAGGTTTATTTTGGGTTGATGGTATTTCATGCATTATTGCTGCATTATTTATTTTAAAATATTTATCTCAAAAGCAATCTTCTGAAAAGAAAAATGAAGAGAATATAAAATCAAAACTTTCTCCTTTTCGTGATAAGCAATACATGGTGTTTTGGTTTGCTATGTTCCTTATCGGATTTACTTTTATGCAATATTTCTCTACACTTCCATTATTTTATAATCAAAATATGAAAATGGATGAACAACAAATAGGTTTGCTTTTGGCGATGAATGGGTTGTTAATTTTTTTAATGGAAATGCCTATTGTGCACAATTTAGAAAAAAGTAAAATAGAAGGATTAAAAATAGTTGTATTTGGTACTTTTTTATTGGGAATTAGCTTTTTAGTCTTAAATTTTACCACATGGATTGGAATTGTTGTTATTGGAATGATTTTTATGACATTTGGAGAAATGTTGGGATTCCCATTTTCAAATTCTTATGCTTTAGATAGATCTCAAAGAGGAAATCAAGGTGAATATATGGCCATGTATAGTATGTCATTTTCATTTGCACATATACTCGGACCAAATGTTGGTATGCATTTATCTGATAAATATGGATTTGCTTATACTTGGTACCTTATGGCTTTTCTTTTATTGGTGGCTTGTTTTTTATTGATTTGGCTCAATAGATTAGTTAAACGGGATGTATAATGTTGAGTTGTTTATCTATGGATTTGTTTAGGGTTTATCAAAAAGTTTTGATAGATATAGTAGATTACGATGAGAATTTAAGAAAATATAATTTGCAACTTGTTGCTAAATAGACATACACAGAGTATCAAAAAGTAAATAAAATGATTTTACTAACCTACCAAATAAACAAATCCACGTTAAGAAATAGTCATTTTCACTAAAAAATCATAATGATAACCTTCTTTTATCAATTCACATTTTAAGCCAGCTTTTTTGGCGTGAGATTCTAAAGTTTGAAAATCAACAAACAACCAATTAAACAGTTTGCTAAATTGATTTTTATATATTAATTCAAAAACTACTTCACCATAATAATTTTTATTGTCAGCTAAAATAGTTTCTTTAGTTACAACTTCATATATATTAATAGCATCCAATGAATCTACCAATATTTGTCCGTTAGGATTTAATAAAGATTTTAAATGAAGTAAAAATGGTGTTAAATATTCTAATTTTCCACATATTCCTATTCCGTTCATTAAAGCCAAAACAGTATCAAATTTTTCATTTTTAATATGCCATATATCTTGAACTTTAGCGTTTTTAATTCCACGTAAAGTGCAAGTTTCAATTGCTCCTTTTGAAATATCAATGGCTTTAACTTGAAGTTTTTTATTTTGAAGATGTAAAGCATGACTTCCAGAACCACATCCTACATCTAGAATATTTCCACTACATAATTGCATGGCTTTTTGTTCTATTATTGGCATTTCATCAATAGATCGAAAGAGAAAAGGTATATCCATCTCGTCTATTCCTGCGATAGAGGAATAAGTAATTATATTTTCAGTAAAATTGCCTAACTGATAATCTAATAAAGCTTGACCTATAATGTCATTATTGATTATTTTGCCCATGAAGGAAGTAAGTCTAATTGAATGTTAAATATATAAGTACCAATATAATAGGTGACTAAGGTAACTAGTACTATTCCAACAAGATTTAATATAAAACCGGTTTTTGACATATCAATTATTTGTAGCCGTTTTGTACCAAAAACTATAGCATTTGGAGGAGTTGCAACTGGTAACATAAAGGCTAATGACCCTGCAATAGTTGCTGGTAGCATAAAAAGTAATGGGTTTATTTCAACGCTTAACGCCAAACCTGCTAATACTGGTAAAAAAGTTTCAACGGTTGCTGTATTTGAGGTTATTTCGGTTAAAAACGTAACTAAAAATGTTATGGTTAAAATGATTAGTAGTGGATGCACGGTTTTTAACCAAATTAGTTGTTCACCAAACCAAAGAGACAAACCAGATTCTTTAAATCCAGTTGCTAGAGCAAAACCACCTCCGAAAAGTAATATAATTTCCCATGGAATTTTTTCTGCAGTTTTCCAATCTAATAAAAATTTTCCTTTTTCCTTTTTTGAAGGAATTAAAAAAAGTATTGTGGCAATAGCAATTGCAACAGTACCATCATTAAAATATTTTGGATATTCAAATAAATTTGACCAGCCATAAATTGTGAATGCACCA
>DAOVTC010000030.1 GCA_030633285.1 Flavobacteriaceae bacterium | reverse complement strand
ATGCCATTAATTTTAGGTAACAACTAAAAAATAATTATTTTATTGAACTTTTAAACGGTCTTAAAATATATTTAATCAATATGAAATTCCAATCCAGATAATGTTATCGGGATTGGAATATTTTTGTAAAATTCAAGTTTTGAACTTATTTGATAAACATAAGGAAATATGAATATTTTCAATTTATTGATAAGATAAATCTTAGACCTAACTCAGGTTATTAAAGAACACAAGTTTTAAGTTAGAAGGAAATTTTATTATATATTTTCCAAAGAAAAATGGGGGAGTGAGATTCAATATGTAAAGTTAAAATGATAATTGAACATAATAATCAAGCAATCAGTAGTGATTAATAGTTTTAATAAACGCTATCTTTGATATGAATAATGTCTTTTTTTACAACTCCCTTTTTAACAGCTCTATAATTTTCATAACACTCTAATACAGCTTCTATTATTTGTAAATCACTAGCTTTATTGATAAATCTTGTAGAATAATTACATTCTGTAAGTAAATCACTCAATTCTTTTCTACTCATATCCAGATAGTCCATCATTATTTCACGACTATATTTTTGCTCCATCATACCTCTCATTTGATCACCTTCTTTTAATTTCTTCAGTCGTGCAATCTCTTTAGGTTTTTTTCCAAACTTTTTATACCAAAAATCAACCGGACTGAATATGGCACTTAATGTTGAGTTAAATTTATTATCGTATGAACTTCCAATTTCATAAGCTTGAGGTAAACCACTTATATGGATTCTGCTATAAGAGTCTTTTGGTACATTCTTGGCATCAACAACCAAAACACCTATCAATTTGTGAGATTTAATTGTTACTTCATCAATATTTACAATCTTTTCATGAATAGCAATTTCTAATTCATTTCCTTTTAATAAATCTCTGGTTATTTTTAGCTTATTAGATTGAAAACCTATATAAGATATAAAGATAGTATCATTTACTTTTGCAGAAATTTGAAACTCACCTTTACTGTTTGTAATAGTTCCTTTTACTAAATTTAAATTTACAATATGTGCACTTTGTAATGGTTTTTTATCAGTGATACTTATAATTCTTCCTTTTAATAAAACAACGGTAGTATCTTGTTTAATAGTATCTTGGTTTTTTAAGTTAAGATCCTGAGAATATATGGAGAGTGTAAAACTTATAAAGAGTAGGGTAATAACAATTTTTTGCATGAGGCAATATTACTAATAAATAAACAATTTGTGATAAAAAAGAATGTGAAAATTATCAAAAAATAAAATTGTGCACATGACTGGACTCGAACCAGCACGTTCATAATCGAACACCAGCCCCTCAAGCTGGCGCGTCTACCAATTTCGCCACATGTGCATTGTATGTAAAAGTAAAAAAGTTATCACGTAAAACGGATAACTTTTAAAGTTTTTTATAATGTATTTTGATACATTATTTAATAAGTGACCTGGCCGGGGCTCGAACCCGGGACCCTCTCCTTAAAAGGGAGATGCTCTACCAACTGAGCTACCAGGTCAATTAAATTCGGATGCAAATATACTATCAATTATTTATTAAACAAGTCTTTTTATAAATAAATTTTAAAGATATTTGCAATGAAAATTACTGAGTTAAAAATCAATTTTTTATGAAAATTATTCTACTTGGCTATATGGCTAGCGGTAAATCAACAATATCTAAATCTGTTGCTAATATTTTAGGAATTGAAGCTATTGACTTAGACGATTATATAGTTAAAAATGAAAAAAATAGTATTAAAAATATCTTTAATCATAAAGGTGAGATCTATTTTCGAAATTGTGAAAATATTTATTTAAAAGAATTGTTAAATAACCAACAAAGCTTTGTTTTGGCATTAGGAGGAGGTACACCTTGTTATGCAAATAATATGGATTTGATTAAAAATAAGGGAAATTCTTTTTATTTAAAAGCAAACTTAAATACATTGTTTGAAAGATTACACCTTGAAAAAGAAAGTCGTCCGTTAATTTCAGAATTAAGTGATGATAAATTGAAAGAATTTATTGCTAAGCACTTATTTGAAAGGAGAGTATTTTATGAAAAAGCTTCACACACAATTAATATTGATAAAAAGTCAATAAAAGAAATTGTTGATGAAATACTACTGCTAATTTAAAAAAGCACTTGCTGAATTCTTATTAAACTCAACTGTTATGTGCTCTTGTAATGAAGTAGAAAGTGATATTCCTTTAAAATCAGCTTTAATAGGATACTTTTTATGATTTCTATTAACTAATACTGCTGTTTTAAATTGTTTTAAAGGAACGTCTAAAAAGTGTCTTGTTGCATAAATCAATGTCGTTCCTGAATTTAGTACATCATCTACCAAAACGAGTGATTGATTGGAATAATCTTCAGGTTTTAATGAAGTTTCTACTTTATCTTGAGGTTTTTTCTTGTTAATTTTAACTTCGCAAAGTTTTACTTCAATATCAGAAATAGACTCCAGTGCTTTTTTAATTTTTTGTGCAAAAATAAATCCGTTAATTGCAATTCCGGCAATAATTATAACTTTTTCATTAATGTTATTTTCATAAATTTGATATGCTATTCTTCTAATTTTATGATTTATTTGCTGATTATTTAAAATAATAGAGTCATCCATAATTAATAGTTATTTTTCTTTTCAAAAATAATAAAAAGTTCTCTACCTTGTCTTGGTTTTATAGAATTATGACAGCGATTTAAAACTTTAATTTCAAATTGTTTTGAAAAAGTGTTTAGGTATTCACCTAATGATCCACCATAAGGAGGCCCATCACTGGTTAAAGGAAAATCAAATAAAACACCTACTAATTTGCCTCCAACATTTAATAAATCAGACATTTTATTTATATAATCTAATCTTGACTTTGGATTAAGTGAGCAAAAAAAAGTCTGTTCAATAATATAATCATAATTGTCAGAATGATTGAAGAAGTTGGTGTGTATTAAGCGTTCTCTAGGAAAATCAGGTGTTTTTATTTGAATATTCTTTAAAGGTTGCTTAGCAATATCTACAACAGTAATATCTTTAAACCCCTGATTAAAAAGATATTCTACTTCATAACCATTACCAGCACCTGGTATTAATATTTTAGATTTCTTATTTGATAATTGATCAAAATAAGTTTTAATAGGAGGAGAGACATAACCGATATCCCAACCAATTTGATTGTTTCGATAGTTATTTTCCCAATAAGACTGGTCTAGTTTAAGATTCTTCATCTGTATAATCTTCTATATCGCGACGGTCTTTTTTAGTTGGTCTTCCTGTACCTTTTTTGCGATAATAATCTTTGGAAAATTTTAATAAATCTTGATTTTCAAAGGCCTCTTTCGGGGTTATATCTTTTCGGTACAAATCAACTAGTTTTGCACCAACCCTATTTTTAGGAATATCTAATACAATGATTTGATAATTGATTTGATTTTTACGAATCGTTAATTTTTCACCGGAAAACACATCTTTAGATGGTTTAACGTTTACATTATTTAATTTGATATGCCCTTTTTTACAAGCTTCAGTAGCAATGCTTCTGGTTTTATAATAACGAGTACACCATAAATATTTATCAATTCGCATGGGTTAAATTTATACAGTCAAAATGTAAATTAAGAAAATCACCTAAATATTATTTTAGGTGATTTTTAATAAAGTTATCTTATAATATTCACTTTTTTAACTATGAAAATAAAGGATTAATTATTTTTAAAGAACTCATCATCAATATACATTTCTTTTTCAAATCTTTTTTCGAGTTGAATTACATCAAATACTTTCATGTTATCATATTTGAATGGACTTATGCTTTTAAGTGCTATTCCTCTAATATCATCTAGGGCAGCTTTTAATACAGCTTCATTTTCATCTCCAAACGGTAAAATATTATTCCAAAATTGATATTCTTTAACTTCTTTATCAGGAGTAAATCCATGTATATAATCGCTTTCATCATTTTTATTAAAAATTTGAAATACTATGGGTTGCATTGCATTTTTATGTGATGAGTTTGCAGTAGCTTGATTTGTAAAGTCTGAAGTTGGTGAGTCATATAATGTAATTGATCCAACATTTTTACCATAAGTAGTTGTTCCCATTAGTTTAACAGGAATATAAGGTCTTAAACCGTTTATGATCATTTCACTTGCAGATGCAGTACTTCCAGAAGTTAAAACGTACAATTGATTTAAAGTATTTAATCTATTGATATTCTCTTCTCCAGTTTTAACTCCATCAGAATTATATACATTTAAAGTATTTTGAAAATCATATGGTCCATTCTCATTAGTATGAAAAGAATTAAACTTTAATTCAGCAAATTTTTCTGTATTAGCATTTGCATAAATCATACTTGCTAAATATGCTGATGTTAAAACCGAGCCACCACCATTAAGTCTTAAATCTAATATCAATTCATTAACACCTTCTGCTTTAAAAAATGAAAATGCAGCATTTAATTCATCATTATAAGAGGATCTAAATCCATTATAAACTAAATAACCAACTTTTTTACCATTAATATTATTAAAAACTTTTTTAAAATATACTGGATCTTCTGATAATTCAATTGCTGTGATTGTTTTATCTTCAAGATGTGTTAAAGCACCTCCATTTTCAGAAACAAATGATAGTGTAACGGTTTCATTAGATAATTTTCCTACAGTAGCACTATAATTACTTGTATTTAATTCGACATTATCTAATGCATTTATTATATCTCCTCTTAGTATTCCTGCGTTACTGGCTGGAGAATTTGGAGCAACATATCTTACATAGAAAATAATATCACCTTCATCATTTATTTGAACAGCTTGTAATCTAAATCCAAACGATTTAGAAATACCTTGAAATTGTTGATTTTGGACTACATAATCTTCTATAAACCAAGAAAACCTATCTACAGCATTTTCTTCTCCAACAGTTCCAATATATTTATAACATAAGCTATAAAATAAATCTTCTGGATCATTATAATTATTTAAAAAAGTATAATAATCATCTTGAATATCATCTTTTGTATTAGATAAATTAACAACATCTGTATTCCAATTGTACCAAGAATTCATTCCTTTCCATACAAAATTGTTAATTTCGTTATTAAGAGTTACGGTTGTTGGTTTCGGATCCGGATCCGGATCAACATCATCAGTGTCACTACAACTAATTTGTGTAAATATTCCTAAAAAAACCAATAATAAAATAAAATACTTCTTCATAATATATTTTTTAAATTCGTCGCAATTTATGAAAATAATTACATTTTAATAATACCAATTGTAACAATATTATGTGTAACTCGTCGTAAAGGTGTATTTTAATAGAATATTTGTATTGAGTTAAATAACATGAATCAAACAGAATTTTTAGATAAAGTTTTACCTTTTAAAGATAAAGTTTATAGGTTAGCAAAAAGGCTACTTATTTCAACTGACGAAGCAGAAGATGCTACGCAAGAACTTTATTTTAAATTGTGGAAAAATAAATCAAAAATTGCTACCTATGATAATGTTGAAGCCTATGCAATGATGATGACAAAAAATTATTGTTTGGATCAGTTAAAGTCAAAAAGAGCTTCAAACCTAACTTTGATTCATAGTAATTATAAAGATGAAAATATATCTTTACAAAAAGAGGTTGAAGTTAATGATAGTACAAATATTATTAAAAAAATGATAGATGAACTACCAGAAAAACAAAAAATAATTATTCAACTTCGTGATATTGAGAATTATGAATATCATGAAATAGGTAAAGTACTTAATATGGAACCTACTGCTATTAGAGTAGCATTGTCTAGAGCAAGAAAAACATTACGTGAAAAATTTGTAAAACAACAAAATTATGGAATTAGCCAAAATTGAAAAGTTAATTATTAAATATCTAGAGGCAGAAACCACTTTGGAAGAAGAAAGAATTTTGAAAAACTATTTTTCTAAAGATGATATCCCATTACATTTGGTTGAATATAAAAAATTATTTAATTATTATTCAAACAGCTCATCAGATATTTCTACTAAATCCATTTCTCTACCACAGAGTTCATTAAGTTTAAGGTGGTTATCAGTTGCAGCCATGGTCATATTATTTGTAAGTACATTTTCAATATATCAAAAAAATATAACAGAAAAAGAAGAGGCAAGATTAGCCTATGTTGAAACTCAAAAAGCATTAGAACTAATTTCATATAACCTAAATAAAGGTAGTGGTGCAATAGCTCAATTACAAACATTTGAAAATACACAAAATAAAATATTTAAAAACAAATAAAAATCATTTAAAATAAAAATTATGAAAATTAACAAGTTAATAATAGCAATAGCTTTAGTAGTAATACCATTTATGACTAATGCGCAATCACAATTCGATAAATTTGAAGATCTTGATGGAGTAACATCAGTTATTGTAAGTCAAAAAGCTTTTTCGCTAATGAGTAAAATTGGAGCAGAATCTGATGATGAATACTTAAATCTGATTAAAAATATAAAATCTTTAAAAGTTTTTGCTACTGAAGATGCTAAAGTAGCTATTCAAATGGCTGTTGAAGTAAAAAAATATCTTGCAAAGGCAAATTTAGAGGAGTTGATGAGAGTTAAAGATGGAGATAACAATGTGGTAATCTATGTTAAAGAAGGAGCAAGTGAAGATTATGTTAAAGAATTATTCATGTTTGTAAAAGATGTTGAAAATGGTACAGGTGAGGCTGTAATAATTTCTTTAACTGGTAATATTGATTTAAAACAAATATCAAAACTTACTGAAAAAATGAACTTACCAGGAGGAGAGCACTTAAATAAAGCGAATAAAAAAAGCTAACAAATAAAACTTAATTCGATGAAAAAATCAATTTTAAAAATTGTATATATATTAATTACAGTTGTATTATTTACATCGTGTAATAGTGGACAAAGCTTGCAAGAATATTATGTAGAAAAACAGAACAATGATAATTTTATATCTTTCGATATTCCTGCAAGTATATTTAGTTTAAAAGATGAAGTTTCTAAAGAATCAAAAGAAACTTTAAATTCATTAAAAAAATTGAATGTTTTGGCATTTAAAATTAATGATACAAATGAAGCCGATTATTCAGTAGAAAATGAAAAAATAAAGGATATTCTTAAAAATAAGAAATTCAATGAATTGATGAGAGGTAATAATAAGGGAATTCATTTTGTTATTAAGTATTTGGGTACTGATGAAGCAATTGATGAAGTTATATTATTTGCATCTGATAAGACAAAAGGATTTGTAGTTGCCAGAGTATTAGGTGATCATATGAATCCTGAAAAGATTATTAAAGTGGTTAAAGATATGAAAAGCATTGATAAAGATAACGCTGCCTTTTCGCAATTGGGTGATTTATTGGAAGGATTTAATTAATTGGTTTATTGAATATATTTAATATTAGCTGTTTTAAGGTTTTCTTAAAACGGCTTTTTTTTAACCAATTTTTAACGGTCTAATTAATCTCTAAAAGTATATATTTGCTTTTTTATTAACATATTATAAAATTTTAGAACATGAGGTTACGAGTATTATTTCTCTTTTTTGTTATTAGTATTTTTTCAGCTAATGCACAAGACAAGAATAAAATAAATCCTGTTTATAGAGGTGAGAATGAAAAAATTAATGATTTAGTGCATACCAAATTAAAAGTAAAGTTTGATTTTGCAAAACGCCAATTAAATGGGGAGGTCTGGATAACATTAGAACCTCATTTTTATAATGTGCAAGAATTAACTTTAGATGCAAAATCGATGTTAATTCATAAAGTTTCTAGAGATAATAAAGACTTAAAATATGAATATGATGATAATAAATTAAAAATAAAATTAGCCAATACATATGGCAAAGGTGATAAATATACTATTTATATAAAATATACTGCACGACCAGAAGAGGTAAAACAAGAGGGTAGTGCAGCAATAACTGATGCAAAAGGCCTGTATTTTATTGATCCTGATGAATCTGATCCAGATAAACCAACACAAATCTGGACTCAGGGAGAGACAGAATCTAGTAGTTGTTGGTTTCCAACAATTGATTCACCTAATCAAAAAACATCACAAGAAATATATATTACAGTCCCTAATAAATACACAACATTGTCAAATGGTTTATTAAATAAACAAATTGATAATAATGACGGTTCTAGAACAGATTACTGGAAATTTGATCAAAAACATGCACCGTATTTATTTTTTATGGGTATTGGAGAATATAGTATAGTAAAGGATAAATGGAAAAATATTGATGTAGATTATTATGTTGAAAAAGAATATGAGCAATATGCTAAAGGAATCTTTGGCTTAACACCAGAAATGATTCAATTTTTTTCAGATTATACTGGTGTGGAATATGTTTGGCCAAAGTATGCACAAATTGTTTCAAGGGATTATGTAAGCGGCGCCATGGAGAATACTACTGCTGTGATACATGCTGAAATGGCGTATCAAACTTCAGGAGACTTAATTGATGAAAATTCTTGGGAAAGTACTATAGCACATGAGCTTTTTCATCACTGGTTTGGTGATCTAGTAACTGCCGAAAGTTGGAGTAATTTAACTGTAAATGAGTCTTTTGCAAATTACAGTGAATATTTATGGTTTGAATATAAATACGGAACAGATCATGCAGATGCTCATCTTCATGATGAAATTGATGGTTATTTGGCTGGCGGAAACGAATTAAAAGATTTGGTTCGTTATCATTATAATAGCAGAGAAGATATGTTTGATGGTGTATCTTATAATAAAGGAGGTGCAATATTGCACATGTTGCGTAATTATATCGGTAACGCTGCATTTAAAGAAGGTTTAAAAGTGTATTTAAACGAAAATAAGTTTGGTACTGGAGAAGCGCATCAATTACGTTTGGCTTTTGAAAAGGTTACGGGAAAAGATTTGAACTGGTTTTTTAATCAATGGTATTTCAATAATGGACATCCAAAATTAGATTTTACATATACCTATAGTGAAGCAGTTAATCTAGTAACTGTTACAATAAAACAAAAACAAGAAAACAACTTTGATTTTCCATTAGTGATTGATGTTTATGAAAATGAAACTCCAAAACGTTATGAT
>DAOVTC010000017.1 GCA_030633285.1 Flavobacteriaceae bacterium | reverse complement strand
ATGGTGACGGTGTAAATGATTTATTCACTATTCCTAGTTTAGACCAATATCCAAATTTCACTTTAGAAATATATAATAGATGGGGAAGCAAAGTTTATTCATATGATAACGCAGGAAGTGCAAACCCTCAATGGTGGGATGGATATTCAACAGGAGATTTAAATTTAGGAAATGATAAATTAGTACCTGCAGGAACATATTTTTATGTTCTCCATTTTAATGATAGTAGTGAAAAACCTAGAAAAGGATGGGTTTATGTTAATTATTAATTGATTGAAAAAGTAATTGATAGAGAGAAATATTTCTCTCTATCAATTTATATAATATAATTGCTCGTAAAGAGTTATATAATTTAATAAAAATAAGTTGACAACTTATAACTAATGAAATGACGGTAGATCTGTCAAATTATTAAAATTTAACAAATGAAAAAAATAACAATCTTCTTAGTTTTTGGTTTTTTATTATATTTCACAAATTCTTCCGCCCAGCAAGACCCTCAGTATACACAATATATGTATAACATGAACGTTCTAAATCCAGCCTATGCTGGTTCAAAAGGGACGTTAAGTTTGGGATTATTGGGTAGAACTCAGTGGACAAGTGTAGATGGGGCACCAAAAACAGCCACATTTGATGTACACGCACCATTAGGCAGAAAAGTTGGTATGGGATTTTCGGTAATAGCCGATGAGATAGGTCCGGTAAAAGAGCAAAACATATATATTGATTTATCCTATACATTAACAACCTCAGAAGAAGGAAGGTTAGCATTTGGATTAAAAGGAGGAGTAACATTACAAGATATAAATTTGTTATCGATAATTTTACCACAAGATCCAAATGATCCGTTGTTTGAAGATAATATAAATGAAACATATCCAAATTTTGGAGCAGGAGTATTTTACTATACCAATAAGTTTTATGTAGGGTTTTCAGTACCCAATATATTAAAGTCGACACATTTCAAGAAATCTGGAGGCATAATAACAGAGGCATCAGAGGAGATGCATTATTTTTTAACAAGTGGTTATGTATTTAATTTATCGAATACGTTGAAGTTCAAGCCATCAATAATGTTAAAAGGCGTAACAGGCGCACCGGTATCAATGGATGTCAATGCAAATTTTTTACTGTATGACAGGTTAGAGGTTGGTGCTAGTTATAGAATAAGTGATTCATTAAGTGCGTTAATCAATTTT
This sequence comes from Flavobacteriaceae bacterium, assembly GCA_030633285.1. Next base: position 10,006 of record DAOVTC010000017.1, on the reverse strand, counting down.
GCAGTAACCCCTGACTTTAGAATTGGATATGCTTATGACTATACGATATCAGAATTTTCTAATTTTAATCCAGGAGGTTCACATGAATTAATTTTATTATATGACATTGATTTTTCAAAGAAAAACTTGAAGTCACCTAGGTTTTTCTAGATATATATAAAACATAAAAAAAGGGGAATTTATGAAAAATTACATTTTAATTTTACTCTTATTATATATAGGGGTTTTAACTGCACAAACAGAAGGCTCAGGAAAATATACGGTCAAAATCTTAGAGATAAACACAAAAAATTCTGATTTTGGAACCGCTTTTTATGGTGAAAACAGATTAGTATATGCCACACCTAAAAAAGGTATAACAATAGTTAATGATGTATGGATTGAAAACAATCAACGCTTCTTAGAATTATATACTGCAGATATTTCTCCAGATGGGGAACTTTTAAATTCAAAACCTCTAAAAGGAGATGTTAACACAAGATATCATGAAGCAGATGTAGTTTTTACCAAAGATTTAAAAACGGTTTATTTTACTCGAAACAATTATTATAACAAGCAATTAGCTAGAGATGCAAAAGAAATAACAAATTTAGCTATGTTTAAAGCAACAGTTAATGATAAAGATGAATGGGTAAATGTGATACCAATGCCATTTAATGACGTTCAATATTCAGTTGGACACCCAGCCTTGAGTAAAGACGAAAAAACATTATATTTTATTTCAGATATGCCAGGGACTTTAGGGCAAACAGATATATATAAAGCTGAAATTAATGAAAGCGGTTTTGGAAACCCCATAAATTTAGGTTCTAAAATTAATTCTTCATCTAAAGAATTTTCCCCTTTCGTTGATGGATATATTTTATATTTTTCATCTGATCGCTCAGGAGGAATGGGAGGGTTAGATGTGTATGCTACTAAATTGTCAGAGTTTACACCTGAACCTGTATTACTAAACGCACCAATAAATTCAAATGCTGATGATTTTACGTTTATAATTAATGAATCGACACGTAAAGGATATATTTCTTCAAAAAGGTCAGGAGGAAAAGGAGATGATGATTTATTTCATTTTATTGAAGAAGAACCGGTTGAATTTAAATGTAGACAGTTAATAACAGGCGAAGTAAGAGATAAGAATACTACAGAAATTATTCTTGGAGCTAAAGTAGCTATTAAAGATGCTGAGGGTAATATTGTTAAAGAAATTGAAGTAGACAATGAAGGTGCCTTCGCTATCCCGGTAAGTTGTGAAACAGCATATACGTTAATAGGGAAAAAAGAAGGCTATACCAGTCAAACGAAATCATTTACCACTTCTAATGAAGCTGATAAAAAATTAAAATTACTCGTGCTTCTAGGTACAGGAAGTATCTCAGAAATGATAGATGAAACGCCTATTGTTGTTGCAGAACCTAAACCAGAAGGTTTGCCTGAAATACTACCTGAAGAAATTGTTAAAGTAAGACCAAGTACATATATTGTAAATATTGAGCCAATTTATTTTGAATTAAACTCTTCTTATTTAAATAAGGAAGCTAAAAGAGAATTAGATAAGGTCGTTGAGTTGATGAATAAGTATCCTGAGATGATTATTGAATCAGGATCTCATACTGATTCCAGAGGTATAGAAGGCTATAATGTTTGGTTATCAACTCGTAGAGCAAGATCAACGGTTAGTTATATAATTGATAAAGGAATTGATGCTAGTAGAATTACAGGTAAAGGTTATGGTGAGTCTCAACTTATAAATGAGTGTTCAGATAATATTAATTGTACCGAAGCACAACATGCTAAAAATAGACGGACAGAGTTTGTTATTATAAAAATGTAATTCTGTTATTAATTTCAAAAGCCTTTGGTTATTCATAGGCTTTTTTTTGTATAAACATTTTACTATTATTTTATGTATAAACGAATTTTAGTTTTATTTTTCTTTTTCATTTCAGGTATTGTATTAGCTCAATTAACTGCAGCTAGCTACAGTGTAAAAAATTTAGATGCAAATTCAAAAAACTATGATTTTGGAACTACTTTTTATGGTAAAGATAAAATTGTTTTTTCTTCTTCAAGACAAACAGGGGTTTCCAATAAAAAACGAGATAGTCAAGGACGATTTTTTTTAGATTTATACATTGGTGATGTTGATCAAAAAGGGGAAATTAATAAGGTAAGGCGATTTTCAAAAAGCGTAAATTCAAAATACAATGATGCCATGGTCGCTTTTTCACCTGACTTAAAAGATGTTTATTTCACTTCAAATAATTATTTACACGGAGAATTAAAATCAGATAACCTTAAAATATTTAAAGCTACTATCGGCAGCAATGGAAACTGGACAGATATTGTGACACTACCCTTTAATAATGATGATTACAGTACAGGGCAACCATCTTTGAGTAAAGATGGAAAGAAACTTTATTTTGTGTCGGATATGCCTGGAGGTTTTGGAGGTACTGATGTGTATGTTGTTTCTGTAAATGATGGTCATTATGGTGCTATAAAAAATTTGGGTTCAACCATTAATTCAAAATATAAAGAATACACACCGTATGTTGATGGAAATGTTCTATATTTTTCATCTGATCGTCCCGGAGGCTTAGGAGGCTTAGATATATATATGACCAAATTAGATGAATCCATTTCTGAGCCAATTAACTTGGGAAAACCAATGAATAGTCGTGGAGATGATATTTCATTTATTATTGATAATGAAAAACAAAAAGGATATTTTTCATCTAATAGAAGAGGGGGAAAAGGTGATGATGATATTTACTCTTTTATACAAGAAACTATAAACCCTATTTGTGACCAAACTATTGAGGGAGTTTTAAAAGATGAAATTACAGGTTTTCCATTAATTAATGCATTTGCCACTTTATATAATAGTAAAGGAGAACAAATCAGAAGGTTAGAAACACTTGCTGATGGAAAATTCTTTTTTAATTTAAAATGTGGTGAAACATATAAGATCACCGGAGATAAATTAGGATATTTTGAAAATGAAAATATTTTAATTACAAATAAAGTAAATGGTTTTGAAAACATCGTTGTTCTGAGTCTTGATGAAAAAGAATTTATTACCAAAAATGGTAAAGAAATACTAAATATTAAATCAATACTCTTTGAATTAAATGAAGCAAATATTAAAGATGATTCAAAAGAAAACCTTGCTAAAGTAGTTAGGTTAATGAACAAATTTCCAAATATGGTTATTGAATTTGGTGCTCATACTGATGCTAGAGGTGGTGATGGTTATAATTTAAGACTATCTCAAAGAAGAGCAGCAGAAACAATTAATTATCTAATATCAATTGGTGCAGATCCAAAAAGAATTTTAGGAAAAGGATTTGGTGAAACTCAATTGGTTAATAAATGCTCAAATGGTGTTGAATGTACAGAAATTGAACATCAACAAAATAGAAGAACGGAATTTGTAGTGATAAAAAAATAATCAATATATTATTAAATATCCATATTAAAAGCACTCTATTTTTAGAGTGCTTTTTTTGTTGTACAAAGCTTAAATAGGTAGAAAATATGTATTTTTGCAAACTTAATGGAATTTGCAAGACAAATGGGTCAAAAATTTAGAGAATATAAAGGCTTAAGTTTAACTGATATAGCAGAAGAAACCCTTTTATTTTGGGAAGAAAACGATATATTCCAAAAAAGTATTAACTCAAGAGAAGGAAAAGAACAATTTGTGTTTTTTGAGGGACCACCTTCAGCTAATGGTTTGCCAGGTATTCATCATGTGATGGGTAGGGCGATTAAAGATATTTTTTGTCGTTATAAAACCTTGCAGGGATTTCAAGTAAAACGCAAAGCAGGTTGGGATACTCATGGTTTACCTATTGAGTTAGGAGTTGAAAAAGAACTAGGTATTACCAAAGAAGATATTGGTAAAAAAATAAGCGTTGAAGAATACAATAATGCTTGTAAAAAAGCAGTATTGAGATATACAGATGTGTGGGAAGACCTTACTCATAAAATGGGTCACTGGGTTGATATGAATGATCCGTATATCACGTACAAATCAAAATATATGGAAACGCTTTGGTGGTTGTTAAAACAACTTTACAACAAAGGCTTATTGTACAAAGGCTATACGATTCAACCTTATTCACCTAAGGCTGGTACAGGGTTAAGCTCACATGAATTAAATCAACCAGGTACATATCAAGATATTACAGATACTACCGTAGTTGCTCAATTTAAAACTATTAAAAATTCATTACCTGAATCTTTACAAAAAATAAATGGGGATTTATATTTATTAGCATGGACAACAACGCCATGGACATTGCCTTCAAATACAGCATTAACTGTTGGTAAAAAAATAGATTATGTTATAGTTAAAACTTTTAACCAATACACTTTTGAACCTACTCATGTTATTTTGGCAAAGGCACTAGTCAATGCTCAATTTGGTAAGAAATTTGTAAAAGTTGAATCAGAAGAAGAATTAAATTCCTTTAAAAAGGAAGATAAACAAATACCATATTTTATTAAAAGTGAATATAAAGGAAAAGATTTATTGGACATAAAATATGAGCAATTATTACCTTATGCATCACCTTATCAAAATGCAGAGAATGCTTTTAGAGTAATAGCAGGTGATTTTGTGACTACCGAAGATGGTACAGGTATAGTTCATACAGCTCCTACCTTTGGTGCGGATGATGCTATGGTAGCAAAACAGGCACAACCAGAAGTACCTCCAATGTTAGTTTTAGACGATAATAACAACCCTGTTCCATTGGTTAATTTGCAAGGTAAGTTTACCAAACATATGAGTGAACATGCAGGTAAATACGTTAAGAATGAATATTATGATGATGGAAAAGCTCCTGAAAAATCAGTTGATGTTGAAATTGCTATAAAATTAAAAGAAGAAAATAAAGCTTTTAAAGTAGAAAAATACAAGCACAGTTATCCGAATTGTTGGAGAACAGATAAACCTATTTTATATTACCCATTAGACTCGTGGTTTATTAAAGTTACCGATAAAAGAGATAGAATGTATGAACTAAATCAATCTATTAACTGGAAACCTAAATCAACAGGGGAAGGAAGATTTGGTAACTGGTTAAAAAATGCAAATGATTGGAATTTATCACGTTCACGCTTTTGGGGAACTCCTTTACCTATATGGAGAACAGAAGATGGATCAGAAGAAATGATCATAGGTTCAGTAGAAGAGTTGAAATCTGAAATGAAAAAATCTATTGTTAAAGGATTTATGGAGAAAGATATATTTTCTGAATTTGTAGTTGGTGATTTAAGTGAAGAAAATTATGATAGAATTGACTTACATAAAAGTATAGTTGATCAAATTATTTTAGTTTCTGCATCAGGAAATCCGATGAAAAGAGAATCTGATTTAATTGATGTTTGGTTTGATTCTGGAGCGATGCCTTATGCACAATGGCATTATCCGTTTGAAAATAAAGAAAAAATAGACAATAATAAGTTTTTCCCTGCTGATTTTATTGCAGAAGGAGTTGATCAAACTAGAGGCTGGTTTTATACCTTACATGCAATAGCAACCATGAATTTTGATACCATATCTTATAAAAACGTAGTTTCCAATGGTTTAGTTTTAGACAGAGAAGGTAAAAAAATGTCAAAACGTTTAGGTAATGCCGTTGATCCATTTAAAACAATGGAAAAATATGGTCCTGATGCTTTACGTTGGTATATGATTTCAAACGCAAATCCTTGGGATAATTTAAAATTTGATATAGAAGGTATTGAAGAGGTTCGTAGAAAATTTTTTGGCACTTTGTATAACACCTATTCATTTTTTATATTATATGCCAATATTGATAATTTCAATTATTCCGAAAATAATTTTTCTATAAAGGACAGACCAGAAATTGATAGATGGGTTTTATCAGAGCTAAATACATTAATTCAAAATGTTGAAAATTTTTATGATGATTATGAACCTACTAAGGTAGCTAGAGCAATTCAGTATTTTGTTTCTGAAAATTTAAGTAATTGGTATGTTCGATTAAGTAGAAGAAGATTTTGGAAAGGAGACTATCAACATGATAAAATTTCAGCCTATCAAACGCTTTATACATGTTTGTTAACTATTTCAAAATTGGCCTCACCAATAGCTCCATTTTATATGGATAATTTGTATAGAGATTTAACAAAAAATATTTCTAAAAATAATTTTAGTTCAGTACATTTGGGTGAATTTCCAAAAAAAGATTTATCTTTAATTGACAAATCATTAGAACGTAAAATGCAAAAGGCTCAAACCATTTCATCAATGGTTTTGTCATTGCGAAAAAAGGAAATGATAAAAGTTCGTCAGCCTTTGCAACGAATTATGATTCCTGTTTTAGATAAACAAGATAAAGAAGATATTCAAGCTGTTTCAAATTTGATAACTTCAGAAGTTAATGTAAAAGAAATTGAATTGATAAATGATGCTTCGGGAATTTTGATTAAAAATGTAAAACCAAATTTTAAGGTTCTCGGACCAAAGTTTGGTAAAAATATGCGATTTGTAAGTGCAGTTATTCAAAAATTTTCAGATGATGATATAGCTAAAATTGAAAGAGAAGGTTCATTAATTGTTGATGTAAATGGTAAGCAGGAAACTATTTTATTAAATGAAATTGAAATAACAACTCAAGACATTGAGGGATGGTTAGTTACAAACCAGGGCAATTTAACAGTAGCTTTAGACGTTTCTATATCAAAAGAACTAAGAAATGAAGGAATAGCACGTGAATTGGTTAATAGAATTCAAAATTTACGTAAAGAAAAAGGATTAGAAGTTACTGATAGAATTAAATTGTATATTAAAAAAGATGGTGTGGTTGATAATGCAGTTTCATCAAATGCATCATATATTAAAAATGAAACATTAACAAAAGAACTAGTTTTAACAGAAGAAATTATTAATGGGAATAGTATTGTATTTGATGATGTAAATACAGAGCTATTTTTAGAAAAAGTTTAAAAAATGAGTAAAAACAAAGCAAGATATTCCGATAAGGAATTAGAGGAATTTAGACTAATTATTGAAGAAAAAATTAGTCATTCAGAAGAAGACTTGGCATTAATTGAAAGTGCTTTTAAAAATGATAGTAATAATGGAATTGAGGATACTTCTCCAACTTTTAAAGCATTTGAAGAAGGGTCAGAAACCATGTCGAAAGAATCAAATGTACAATTGGCAATACGTCAAGAGAAATTCATACGTGATTTAAAAAATGCTTTATTGCGAATTGAAAATAAATCTTATGGAATTTGTCGTGTAACAGGAAATCTAATTCCAAAAGAGCGTTTAAAATTAGTCCCACATGCAACTTTAAGTATTGAAGCAAAAAGGCATCAATATTAGAAATTTAAAAATTTATTTTTTAACAAAAGGATTAATTTTTTTAATCCTTTTGCTTTTTGTTGGTAAATTAAATGCACAAAAAATCTATACAAATTCAATAACAAGTAATTCAACAAAAATAATTATAGAATTTAATATAATTGATCAGGTAGAAATTATTATAACAGATGATGTTGGTGAAATAGTTGTAATTGCAGAGAATGAAAAAAATAAGTTTTTAAATTTCACTTTGGTAGACAAAAATGGAATAGTATTTATAAAAGATATTGAAAATCATATTGAAGATATAAATTTACAAGTTGATAAGTTGTGTGTTGTTGAACCAGTTTTCACTTCCTATCAAATAAAGATTCCAAAAGGTAGAAATACATATATTTCGTATACTCAAGGGAATTTTTATTCTAATAATTTTGATGGAAATTTAAATTTAAGTTTGGATAAAGGAATTGTAAAACTTGACTCCTTTAAAGGAAAGGTGAATATGCATATAAATGTTGGAAATGTTTATTGTAATCAAATAAATAACTTAAAAATTAATGTTAAATCTAATTTAGGGACTGTTTCTTCAAACTTTCAATTGGAAAATTCATTACAAAACAAAAACCAAATAAAGGGAGTTTTTGGCAAAAGTATCAACGAGTTAAATATTAACGCAATTCAGGCAAATATTCAATTAAAATCATTTAAAAATATTTAGTATAATTGTAAAATTTTAAAAAACAAATTTGAAAAAAGCTATTTTCATAATTATTATAGTATTACTAATTGACCAAATTAGTAAAGTTTATATTAAAACACATTTTGTTTTAAGTGAAGAAATAAATGTTTTTGGTTTAGATTGGTTCCGGATTCACTTTTTAGAGAACAATGGAATGGCTTGGGGAAAGGAATTTGGTGGTAAATCAGGAAAACTTTTTTTAACCTTGTTTCGTTTAGTTGCAATTGTAGGAATTGGGTATTGGCTATATGAAGCCTTAAAAATTAAAAAATCATCGAATATTTTAATAGTTGCGATTTCTTTAATATTTGCAGGTGCTTTGGGAAATATAATTGACTCTGTTTTTTATGGTATATTTTTTAGTCATAGTTATCATCAAGTTGCTGAATTTTTACCTGCCGAAGGAGGATATAATCCATTATTTTATGGAAAAGTAGTTGATATGCTTTATTTTCCCATGATTGACACCTTATTACCCGATTGGATACCAAATATGAGTTTTAATTTACCAGATTGGTTGCCAATTTTTGGTGGAAAACATTTTTCAATATTTGAAAATAGAAACTTAACCTTTTTTGATCCTGTTTTCAATATTGCAGATACCGCTATAAGCACGGGAGTTGGATTACTTGTTGTTTTTAATAAAAAAACTTTTCCTAAAAATGATAACGAATAATTAATTATTCGTTAAGTGAGTTTTTTAATGCATCGATTAATTGCATTAAATTATCAATTTCAACATGATCCATTATAACTACTTTGTACCATTTATTTTGACCGTTGTGATGTTCTGGAACCAAATCATATTTTAAAGCAATAGCATTCGGAATATATTTGGCATGAATTGTAACGATATTCATGTTTTCTTCTCTAAAATACTTTATATTTAATTGATCTAATTGTTTACAAAACCAATTGGTACGCATCATTAAAATACTTATTTTTTCATACCAACCATAAGGACCATAAGTAAATAAAATCATATATACTGCAATAGCATTTGCTCCTGACCTACTTCCGCAAAGGGTCAAATCCATTCCTTCAACATATTCAGCTTCTTTTGTCAATACATTTTCAATAAGACCTTTTCTACATAAATAAACTCCTGTTCCATAAGGTGACTGCAACATTTTATGTGCATCAATGGTTATAGAGCTAATTTTTGGATTTGAAAAATTAATGGCTGATTTCAAATTACTGAAAGGATAAACAAATCCACCATAAGCACCATCAATGTGGAGTTTATATGGAAGGTTTAATTTTTCTAATAAGTTGGTATAAACATCTGGATTATCAACTGAACCAAACATAGTTGTAGCCATATTTGAAATTACAATAAAATATTTTTTACCATTTAAAACGGCTTTTTTTACTATATTTTCAAGAGCAGTTTCATCAATTTCTCTGTTTTCAAATTCAACTGGAATAGAAAGAAAATCAATATTCAAAATATTAGATCCTTTTGGTATAGAGTAATGAGTATCTTGAGAAGCTAAAATGACAATTTCACTATTTTTTGCATTGTAATTGTTGGCATAATAATTTCTAAAAACCCACATGGCTTGAATGTTAGCCTCAGTACCACCAGGTGCAATATAACCATCAAATTGTTCAGATTCCAATTTAAAAAAATCAACTGCTAAAACTCTGAGCACCTCACGCTCAATTTCTTGAGTTCCTTTAAAGGCCTTTTCAGAAGTTCCATAAGTATGACACCCAATGTGATTGGGATTTGCAACATAAGTTTTTAAAGTAGGAGCATCTTTTAAAAAAGGGGCATCACTATAAAAAACTTTATCATCTAATTTTGACGCAGGGTAGCCTAAAGAAGTATCTTTAGCAAAATCAACATTTTCATGAAGTGCTTTGTTTATTCTATCTTGAAGTTCTTGATGAGTTAATTTTTTCCAATATTTCAT
>DAOVTC010000103.1 GCA_030633285.1 Flavobacteriaceae bacterium | reverse complement strand
GTGGCAATGTTGTTACAGAAGACAATACAACCTGGTTTACAATTGGTATAAAATCTGATTTGTTTAACTGGTATTTTGATTTTTAAAAATAAAACCCTAAACCTCCTTTAACAGCAAATTTTGTAGCATTAGGCACATCTAGATAACTACCTCTATATTCAAAATCAATTCTTAGGAGTTTAAAAATATTTCCTATTCCAACATGGTATTCCCAATAAACTGTTTCAGGAGCTGTATAAATAATATCTGAAGCATTAATTGCAATATTTTCATCTGAAATACTACCTATAACACCTCTTATACCAATAATTTCTCTCCATTGTAATTTTCTTAAAAATGGAATTTTAGAAAAAATTCTACCATTAAAATTATGCTCCAAATGTAAAGAAGCATATTGATCAGTTACAAACTCATAATAATCTAATAAATCAAATATTTTTCTAGAAGTAAAATAGGTTTGATTTCCGGGTACTATATTTAATAATGACAAAGGAACAGTATTGATAGTTTTTCCTATTTCAAAAGTTGATGTCAATCTACCAAAAAAACCAATTTGTATAGGTTGTTGATAAAAAAACTGCAATTTATGATAATCAAAATCACTCTCAACAACACCTTTAATACCTTTAGTATAACTAAAAAAGAATGTTGGAAATCTTCCATAATTACTAACACCTCTATCCACACCAAGACCCCAAGGCACACGTTTTGGTGTATATTGCACTGCAAAATTTACATCTATTTGATTAAGATTTGATTGAATATTTCCATTCTCATCTATATAATCAATATTAAACAATTCAGGTGATGCTGATTTTATAGTTTTATAGGTAGTACTAATTCTGAAATGTAAATTTTTTACAGGCTCTATTGTTACTTTAGCATTGGTTAAATTAATATTAGACAATTTTGTATTGTCTCCTCTTGTAAAAATTGAAGTAGTTGCAAAGCTTCTATCTAAAACATCATTTGCTGTTGTTAAACTAACACCTAATTGTTCAATATCTCTTCTATTACCAACTGATAAAATTATTCTCCTTCTCGGTTCAACCATCAATTTTCCTTCAATTCCATATTTAAATTTCTTATCCTCAAACCCGTAAGCCAGAAATCCTTTTAATCTCCATTTATCTGATTGTGAAAAATATGTTCTCCCTCCTATTCGCAATCTTAAGCCCTCTAAATCATTAAACCCTACAGTTGAATAAATTGGTCCATAATCAAACCCTCTTGTAAAATTCCAATAACCAGAAGATAATATTTCTGCAATATCTGTTAATTCTTTAAAGCGTTTAACCGTTTGTAAAGTGTCTAACATTTTATAGATACCTACTTCATCTTTACTTAACTTTTCTTGTCTATTTTGTAACCAATAATCATTTGATTTATGGTATATTTTTTCATCTTGGGCAACATCAGATTTATAATACTCATCTGGACGTTTTACATCAAACACATGATTGTTATAAAGAGTGGTCCTTTTTCCATAAACTCCTTTTGATTTATCTTTTCTGTTGTATGAAAAATCACTCATAAAATGATCTCGTTTTAATAAAAAAACAGAATCATTTAAAACTTTAAATTCTTGCTCAATATATATTTCTTTAACCCAGTTTATATTAGCACTCTTAGTAGCATACATTTGAATTTCTTTAATAGCAAATGTGGTATCATTGACCCAAAAATCACCTTTAAACGTCAATTCGTTTTTTCGTCTGGGATAAAACAAAATATTATAACACCACTTATTATCAATAAAACTACTATCGGTTAAAACATAATTATATATTTCTGGTCCTAATTTTGACAAGGGACTTGCAAAGCTTTTATCAAAAAATTTCAAATAGTTTTTATAAATATCATAATCAACATAAAGCTGTTTAACAAAAGCGATAAGACCCTGATTGTCAGAAAATCCTGAATTTTTATTAGCTATTAACTTTTCATTTTTCTTTTTAGGTATAGTATTATTGCCATATATTTTATATACGGATTCATTGATGAAAATAGGTAAGTAAGCTTTACCGGTAATAGCAGATGTATCTACTTGGTCAAATACAAACTCCATACCTTTAAAAATCTTTTTACTTTCAAATTTCTCATCAATATTATTTAAATCAAACTCGAGTTTTTCATATTTATCATACTCATATTGGTTATATAAATAAATACCATTTTTATGCTTTTTTGCCCAAATTTTCTTTAAAATAGCGATTGCCGGATTTCCTTTTTTCTTTATTTTTCCAGAATAGATCATTACTTCTTTTAATTCATCTCTTTCTTCTAGAAGAATAATTTTAAGGTTAAAATTATTCTTTTTTAATGGAATTATTTTAGTTTCAAACCCTACATATGAAACTTCAAGTTCCATATATATTTTATTAGATTGCAAATAAAAATGGCCATTTTCATCAGAAATGGTTCCCTTAGTAGATCCTTTAAAAATTACATTTGAAAAAGGTATGGGCTCATTTTGTTCATCAACAATAACACCACTCACTTTAACTTGTGCATTTAAGCTAAGTAAAGTAAATAAAATTATGATTATAAATAATGGTTTCTTATTCATTTACAAATTATAATAAAAAATCCTTCCAATTTTGAAAGGAATATTTGCGATCAACAAATTTAATATTTTTGATTTAATTGTGTTTTTTATTTTTTAATAAAATATAAAGAATTTTTATAAGTTACTCATATATTTTTTAGGTGTTGATCCATATTTTTTTTTAAATGCTGCTATAAAATGACTTGGTGTACTATACCCTATTTTGAAACTAATCTCAGAAATATTATATTTTTTTGAAGCTAATAGTTTTCTAGCATATTCCATTTTATAATTAAATAAATAAGCAAAAACAGTTTCTCCATAAATTTGTTTAAACCCATCTTTTAAATGTTGTAAAGGTAAATTAATAGTATGAGCCAATTCGTTTAATGTTGGTGGCTCTACCATATTTTCAATTAGTATTTTTTTTGCTGTTTGAATTTTCTCAACATTTGCTTCATCTTCTAAAAATGGACAATTTTGCGCTCCTTCATTATCAGATTTATGAAAATACAAACTTAATAGCTCATATACTTTTCCTTTAGTATATAATTTTTCTAAAGATGAGTGTAAACCATAATGAAATAATTGATTCAAAACAATAATTTCATTCGGATTTAACTCTTTATCACTATAATATTTTTTACTTATATTTTCATCATTTAAAAAATGTATCAATCCAGCTTCTCTAGTAAAAAAGGTATGAAATTTTTCAATTGAGATTAATAATGTAATTAATTTTGAATTAGGCGCTAATTCAAGGTGAATTGGTAAGTCTTGTTGGGGACTATACAGTAAAAAAGATTTATTCTTAGGAATATCTAAAACATAATTACCTTGATTAAAAATAAGTTTAGCAGAATTTTGAATACAAAAATGTAATTGAATAAAAGTTTTATCAACTTCCCTAAATATTTCTTGTTTTATCTGATTTTTATTGTGAATTTTCATGATACAAAATCCATCTTCAATTTTGTAATCTTGGTATTTTCTTTTAGCGTTATTATTATCCATCATATACAAAACAATCATTTGATATCTAGTAAATTCTTTAGATATTATCTATGTTTTCAAGCTTCAAATGTACTTAATTATAATCAATCTAAATAATTTACTTCGTTGTTTTACTTTTAACTTTAAAATTATCCATTAAAAAAACCACTGTAAATACACAATGGTTTCTATTAATTTATAAACAATTACTCTTTTAAATGTACATCACTTTTTTTACAGCATTTACAACATCGTTGGCATTAGGCAACCATTCTTCTAACAGTACTGGAGAAAATGGTGTTGGAGTATCTGCAGTAGTAATTCTTTGTATTGGTGCATCTAAATAATCAAATGCTTTTTCTTGTACTTGATAAGTAATTTCTGAGGCCACACTTGCAAAAGGCCAAGCTTCTTCTAATATAACTAGTCGATTGGTTTTTTTAACAGATGTCAAAATAGCCTCATGATCCATTGGTTTAACAGTACGTAAATCAATTATTTCTATTGATATCCCTTCTTTTTCTAATATTTCAGCAGCTTTATATGCTTCTTTTATAATTTTACCAAAAGTAACTATCGTAACATCGGTACCTTCTCTTTTAATATCAGCAACACCAATTGGTAATATATATTCACCATCAGGTACTTCACCTTTATCTCCATACATTTGCTCAGATTCCATAAAAATTACAGGATCATCATCACGAATAGCTGCTTTTAACAAACCTTTTGCATCATAAGGATTAGAAGGAACAATTACTTTTAAGCCAGGAGTATTTGCAAACCAATTTTCAAATGATTGTGAATGGGTAGCTCCTAATTGCCCAGCAGAACCTGTTGGTCCTCTAAAAACAATCGGACAATTAAATTGACCACCAGACATTTGACGAATTTTTGCTGCATTATTAATAATTTGATCTATTCCAACCAATGAAAAATTAAAAGTCATGTATTCAACGATTGGTCTATTCCCATTCATTGCAGATCCAACTGCGATTCCAGAAAATCCTAATTCAGCAATTGGTGTATCAATAACTCTTTTAGCTCCAAATTCATCTAACATTCCTTTTGAAGCTTTATAAGCTCCATTGTATTCAGCAACTTCCTCACCCAATAAATATACCGATTCATCTCTGCGCATTTCTTCACTCATCGCTTCGGCTATAGCCTGTCTAAATTGTATTTCTCTCATTTTTTTTATATTAAAGGTCTGCAAAAATAATTATTTTCATTGAATTTCATTAAAAGATAATATATAATTTTAATTTGATGTCAAAAACTATACATTTTTAACAAAAAATCTTTTTATTTAAAAAAATATACTATGCATGCATAGTATATTAAAAATATTTCTTAAATTCGTAACTTTAAAAGTTTGATTAACTATTATAGTATATAAAAATGAAAATATTAGTTTGTATTAGTCACGTACCTGACACAACTTCAAAGATTAATTTTACCGATAACGACACTAAATTTGACACCAATGGTGTACAATATGTTATCAATCCTTATGATGAATTTGTATTAACTCGTGCCATGTGGTTTAAAGAAAAACAAGGAGCAACAATTACTGTGATTAACGTTGGGAATGCCTCATCTGAACCTACTTTACGTAAAGCATTAGCTATAGGAGCTGATGACGCTATTAGAGTAAATGCAGAAGCTACTGACGGCTTTTTTGTTGCGAAACAATTAGCCGAAGT
>DAOVTC010000122.1 GCA_030633285.1 Flavobacteriaceae bacterium | reverse complement strand
TTGGTAACCATCTTCTCTTGTTTTAATAAAGTAGGCATTCTCAGCATATCGAGCTGAATCAAAAAATAAAGGAATATCATAAGATTTACACAATTTTGAAACTGCTTTAATATTTTTCATTGAAACAGGTTGGCCGCCAGAACTATTACAAGTTATAGTTAGAATAACAAACGGAATTTTATCTTTAGGATTTTCAGTAAAAACTTTTTCAAGCTTTTCAAGATTGACATTTCCTTTAAAAGGATGAAGAATAGCAGTATCAAAAGCTTCATCAATAGTACAATCAATTGCGCTCGCTTTTCTAAACTCAATATGACCTTTTGTTGTATCAAAATGAGAATTTCCAGGAACCAGATCACCTTCTTTTACCATTGCAGAAAACAATACATTTTCGGCAGCTCTTCCTTGATGTGTAGGTAAAAAGTATGTAAAACCAGTTATTTTTTTAACTACTTCTTTTAATTTTAAATAGGATTGTGAACCGGCATAACTTTCATCACCACTCATCATGGCTGCCCATTGTTGATCACTCATAGCTCCTGTTCCTGAATCTGTTAGAAAGTCGATAAAAACCTTATCAGATGATAGGTTAAATAAATTATAGTGGGCCTCTTTAATCCATTTTTCACGTTGCTTTTGAGTTGATCTTTTTATAGATTCAACCATTTTAATTTTATATGGTTCAGCATAAGGTAATTTCATAGGAATGAGTTTTAATGTAAAAAGAAAAAAAAGTTAAATTCAATAAAAAAGCCTATTGCATCGGACTTTTGATATTTTGGAAGATATTCAGATAAACTATTTTATTCATATCTTTGATAAGTAAGAGATTTTTCAAAGTTATAGTAATTCTCGTAAAGAAATACAAAATGATAAGTAAAAATTTGATAAAAAATGTACATTTGCAAAAATAAAAAAAGAAGATGTTTAATAAATATATTAAGTTAGTTATAGCTGTTTTAATTACCGTTTGGGCAGTATTTGAGTTTTCAAAAGTACATATAATGAATGGAATTTCCATTTTATTATTGGCTGGAGTATTTGTGTTTTTCTATTTTAAAAATGAAATTTTATTATTGGCTTTTTTAAAATTGAGAAAGCAAGATATGGAAGGCACAGCTAGATTACTAGATAGAATTAAAAATCCGTCAGGGGCATTAATTAAAAAACAAGAAGGTTACTATAATTTTTTAAGAGGAATAACGGTATCACAAACAAATTTGACGCAAGCAGGAAGGTTCTTTAAAAAAGCATTGGATTTAGGTTTGTCAATGGATCATGATAAAGCCATGGCTAAATTACAATTGGCAGGAATAGCGATGACAAAACGTAGAAAAAGAGAAGCAACAATGTTAATTGCCGAAGCTAAAAAACTAGATAAACACGGTATGCTTACAGAACAAATAAGAATGGTAAAACAACAAATGAAAAAAATATAAATTTTTATTTGATTTAGTACTTAACCTATCAAATTTTCAATTTTTTCCCCAGATACATCATTTTAAATCCAGATTCAACAGGCATTTTTTCACTATTAGAAGGAATAATGTGTATTTCACCTTTATTATCTTTGATAAAAAGAGGTATGGTTTTTACTTCCTTTTTAGTTGCTTTTAAAAGTTTTAGATAATGCTCTTTTGAAGTAATATTTACATCATTGATATATGGGTAATCTCTTACCACTTCACTAATATTAATGAAGTCATCTGTATGAGAAAATAGACCATAAGTTGGGTTATTTGAAGGGTCTCGCATTTCTTCTGAACTAATCAATCTAAAAGCACCCTCTTCACCAAATTGAGATTTTAATTTTGAAATGGCGTATTCATTGATAGTGTTACTTCCGGTTAAAGCCATTAAATATCCAACATCATTTAGTTCAATATTTTCTATCAAATCATCTGAATATATATCACATTCTATAGCTTCTAAATTATCTTTTCTGGCATTTTCGATATGTTTTGGATTACTATCAATTAAAACTACACGACGATTGTTGTTTTTAAGATAAGTGGAAATCAATCTAGCAGGCTCTGAAGCACCAACAATTAATATACCTTCCGATTTTTTTAATAGTACTTTAGAAAAACGAGCAAATAGACGAGCAGTAGTTGCATTTAATAAAACGGTTCCTAAAACAATCATAAACACCAATGGAGTGATGTAATTTGCATTTTCTACTCCTTGCATTGTTAATTTTAACCCAAATAGTGAGGCAATTCCCGCAGCTACAATTCCACGTGGCCCAACCCAGCTAATAAAAAGTTTTTCATTAAGTAATAAATTACTATTAGATGAACTTATAAAAACGCCTAAAGGTCTTACAATTAAAACCACAATAGCAAATAATAGTAATGAGTTCCAATTGAAAATTAAATCTAAATCAGACATATTGATGTTTGCAGAAAGTAAAATAAAAAGGATAGATATTAGCAAAATACTAATGGTTTCTTTAAAATATAGTACTTCTTTTAAAGCATCTAATTTCATATTGCCCAAAACCATTCCCATAATGACAACAGCCAATAAGCCACTTTCATGTGCAAATAAATCAGAAAGCACGAAAACACCTAAAACTAAGGCTAATACAATCGCATTTAATAGATAATGAGGAATCATTTTTTGTTTTAAAGCCATGGCAAATGCGTAGGCAGAAGTAAATCCAATAGAAAAACCAATGATAATTATTTTTCCAAATTCTATTAATGCTTCTTGTGTGTATCTTGTACCATGATTACTACCCACGCTGATAAATTCATAAACTAAAACAGCTACTAATGCTCCAATTGGATCAATTAGAATACCTTCCCATTTTAAAATAGTTGAAATATCTTTTTTTATTGCTAAATTCCTTAGAATAGGTGTAATAACAGTAGGTCCAGTTACAATAATTAGAGCAGAAAATAAAAACGATAAAGGCCAATTTAATCCAATTATATAATGAGCTGCCACACCTGCAGTAATTAAAGTGATAAATGAACATAAGGTTATTAATTTATAAATGACAGGTCCTACACTTTTGATCTCCTCTTTTTTTAGTGTTAATCCACCTTCAAATAAGATTAAAGCAATAGAAAGTGATACGAAGTTAAACAATCGCTCTCCTGGGAAAAGTCCTATTTCGCCATTCCAAACTGGTTCAATCCATTTATTACCATCTTCAGAAATTAAAGTAGAAATAGGTCCAATAAATAATCCAATAAGAATCAAAGGTAAAATGGCAGGAATTTTAAATTTCCAAGCAAACCATTGGGCTAAAATTCCTAAAATAATAATTCCGGCAAGTTCTAACATATATCAATTAATTTGAAGGTCTCAATATACTATTTTTTGTGTTATTTGAAATATAATTTTGTATAAGTCTGATAAAATTACGTACTTCATCCTTTATTTAAAATACCAGTATTTATGAAAACCCGTAGAAACTTTATCAAACTTTCTGCTTTAGGAAGTGCAGCTGTAATAACAAGTTCTTTTAGTAATATAAAAAATGAAGAAAAAGAGAACAAATTATATGATAAATCTAAAAAAATAAGAAAACCAATAGTTGTTTCCACTTGGAATCATGGTATTGAAGCTAATAAAGCAGCTTGGAAAATTTTATCAAAAAAAGGCTCAGCTTTAGATGCTGTGGAGGCAGGAGTTAGAGTTACAGAATCAGATCCAAGTGGTATGAGTGTTGGTATAGGAGGATTGCCTGATAGAGATGGGGTTGTAACCTTGGATGCTTGTATTATGGATCAAAATAATAAGTGTGGTGCAGTAGCTTTTTTACAAGATATTGAAAATCCAATTTCAGTTGCGCGTAAAGTGATGGAAGATACTCAGCATGTGATGATAGTTGGAGAAGGGGCAAAACAATTTGCTTTAGAGAAAGGGTTTGAGGCAACAAATTTACTTACTGAAAAATCTAAAAAAGCTTGGGAAGAATGGAAAACGAAATCCAAATATCAACCTGTAATTAATAGTGAAAATCACGATACTATTGGTATGCTTGCATTAGATGAAAATGGAAATTTATCAGGTGCCTGTACAACAAGCGGAATGGCTTATAAATTACATGGTAGAGTAGGTGATTCTCCAATTATTGGGGCAGGATTATTTGTAGATAACGAAGTTGGAGCTGCATGTGCTACAGGTATGGGAGAAGCAGTTATTAGAATTGCAGGAAGCGCTATTGTAGTTGAATTGATGCGAAACGGATTGTCACCTGACGAAGCTTGTAAAGAAGCTGTTGATAGAGTAATAAAAAAACATAAAGATTTAACCAATTTGCAAGTAGGTTTTTTGGCATTGAATAAAAATGGAGAAACAGGCGCTTATAGTGTGTATTCAGGTTTTGATTATGCGGTACATACGAAATCTCAAAACATACTGGTTGATGCTAAATTTGGTAAAGAATGGAAATAGGTATAATTTTTAGATTTAAAATTAATATTTCCTTCCCTTTGGGAAGGGTAGGGATAGGCTTATGAATTTTGAAATTTGTACAGATTCTTTAGAAGGAGCTTTAGCCGCTGATAAATATGGAGCTAAGCGAATTGAATTATGTACTGCTTTGTCAGTAGGTGGTTTAACACCAAATTTAGGATTGATTAGACGATGTGTTGAAAAATCTAATATTGAGGTTCATGTGATGATCAG
>DAOVTC010000062.1 GCA_030633285.1 Flavobacteriaceae bacterium | reverse complement strand
TATATGTATAAATTAGCCGAATTGTCTGATAAGGCTACTATTACTGTGTATGGGTTATCGAATGAGAATAGAAAACTGATTATATTGACAATTGCTTCATCTGAAAATCATCAAAATTTGGATGCAATCAAAAAAAAGCATTTAAGAGTTGTTGATGAAAATTCCAATATTACTGATTTTTCTGATTTACCTATTTTCATTAATTTGGCATATGGAGTTCATGGTAATGAACCTTCAAGTACAGAAGCAGCTATGCTTACTGCTTATACATTAATTGCTTCAGAAAATCCAAAAGTAAAAGAATATCTTAAAGAAGCTATTTTCTTTTTAGATCCAACTATAAATCCAGATGGTAGAGACAGACATACAAATTGGGCTAATATTTTTAGAGGAAGCCCATTAGTTGCTGATAAATACGATATAGAACACAATGAAGGTTGGCCAAGAGGAAGAACTAATCATTACTGGTTTGATTTAAATAGAGATTTAATTTTGGGAATTCAACCAGAAAGTAATGCGAGATTAAAATGGTATCATGAATGGTATCCAAATGTTGTTACCGATTTTCATGAGATGGGAACAAATAGTACTTACTTTTTTGAGCCAAAAAATATGTCGGCTTCTTTAAATCCTATAACTCCGGTTGAAAATTATACAACTTTGAATAATTTATTTGCTAAACAATTCTCTACTGATTTAGATAAAATTGGTTCGTTGTATTTTTCCGGAGAAAGATTTGATGCAACATATCCTGGATATGGTTCAACATATATGGATTTACAAGGTTCATTAGCATTGTTGTTTGAACAAGCTAGTTCGCGAGGTCACTTACAAGAAACATCAACGGGAAATATTACTTTTCAGTTTACAATCAGAAATCAATATATATCTAGTTTTGCTACAATAAAAGCATCAATAACAAACAAAAACACATTGTATAGCTATCAAAATAAGTTCTTTAATAAGTCCATTGAAAAAGCATCAAAAAGTAAAATAAAAGGATATGTATTTGGAGATGATTATGATAAAAATAGAAATAAAGCATTTTTAGATTTACTGTTAAAACACAAAATAAAAGTTTATGGTTTGGATAAAAATTTATCTGTAAATAACAAAACATTTAAAGCAGGAAATAGTTATGTTGTGCCTACTAAACAAAAACAATATTATTTGGTACAATCCTTATTTGAAACCTATAAAAAGTATCGTGATAGTGTATATTATGATGCATCAGCTTGGTCATTGGTTAATTTTTATAATATAAAGTATAATGCACTAGCTAAAATGCCAAGTTATAAAAATGAAATTACTTCAGATTTAAACATGGTTCAAACAGATAAGTTTGACTTGAGTGGATATGCATATTTAATTCCTTGGGATGATTATTATGCTCCTGCTGTTTTATATAGTTTACAACAAAAAGGAGTGATAGTTAAAACTTCAACAAAATCATTTAGTATTACCGCAAATGGAAAAGAAGTAAATTTTAATAGAGGAACTTTATTGATACCTGTTAGTATTCAAAATATATCTAAAGAATCTCTTTACGAAATTGTCACTTCAGCTAGTAATAAACACAATGTACAAGGATATTCAGTAAATACTGGATTTACAATCAAAGGTAATGGTTTAGGTAGTAATAGTTTTGAAATTCTACAAAAACCTAAAGCAATGATGCTTGTTGAAGGAGGAGTATCTTCTTATGAAGCAGGAGAAGTTTGGCATTTGTTTGAGCAACGATTGCAAATGCCTTTGACTAAAGTTCCTGAAAGATTATTTAATAGAATTGATTTGAGTAAATACAACGTGATAATTTTAGTTTCAGGGAATTATAGTCAGTTAGACAAAAAAAATAATGAAAGATTAAAATCTTGGGTTTCTCAAGGTAATACTTTAATTACAACAAGAAATGCGAGTTCTTGGGTTATAAAAAGTAAAATAGTTAATGAAAGCTTAGTGCAAATGAAAAAGGATTCTTCAAAAATATCTGAAAGATTAAACTATGCAGATGCTAGAGGTACAATAGGAAAACAAAGCATTGGAGGTGCTATTTTTGAAGTAGATTTAGATATTACACACCCTATAGGTTTTGGTTATCATAACAGAAAGTTACCAGTTTATAAAAATAATAGAGTGTGGTTAATGCCAAGTAAAAGTAAATTTTCAACCGTAGCAAAATATACCAAAAACCCACATATTGATGGCTATATTACTAAAGAAAATTTAGATTTAATGAGTAAATCTGCATCTATTATAGTTAGTAAATTAGGAAATGGTAGAGTAGTTATGTTTGCTGATAATCCTAATTTTAGAGGATCATGGTATGGAACTAATAAGCTTTTTATGAATGCCGTATTTCTTGGTTCTATTATTAAAACACCAAAATAGAAAACAATTTTAAATAAAATAAAAAAATGAAATCAACGCTAAAACACAGAATTAAATTATTTTCTTTTATAGGAATAATATTATTTTTAAATGCATGTAGTAATTTAAAAAAAATTGGTTTTGATATACCTGTTGACACTACAGATAAAACAATAAAAAAACAGGTTAAGCAAACTTATTCATTAAATGAATTAGGTATTTATGCTAGTAATGAATTTGATGGGGCACGTTTAAATGGTTTTCAAGTAAAAAATGACAGCACGGCATTATTGATAATTAATCCTGAGAATGTTCCAATTAACAATAGTGCTTATTATGCATTTAAAACTTGGTCAAACACTCCTAAAACTGTTTATTATGAATTTAAATATCCTATAGGTTATAAACATAGGTACATACCAAAATTAAAAATTAATGACAACTGGAGTATAATTGATTCAACATCTATTTTCAAAAAGGATAGTATTGTTACAATTAAATTAAATCTTACTAAAGAACATATTACAGTTGCTGCTCAAGAGATTCAATCATCAACCGATGTTTTAAATTGGTATTCGAATTTATCAAAAGGTAAAGAAGATATTGTATCGATTAAAAGTGCTGGAAAATCAGCTTTGGATAGAAATTTACCGGTTCTTGATATAGGTTTGGGAGATAAAAAAGGAAAAGAAATTATTGTTTTATTAACACGTCAACATCCACCTGAAGTAACAGGTTTTTTTGCCTATCAATATTTTGTTGAAACTTTATTAAATGGTTCAGAATTATCTAAGAAATTTTTAACAAGATATAGAGTTTTAGCTTTTCCAATTATGAATCCTGATGGAGTTGATTTAGGCCACTGGCGTCATAATGCTGGAGGAGTAGATCTGAATAGAGACTGGTCTGTTTATAATCAACCGGAAATAAAACAAACCGTAAGATTCATTAATAAAACACTTAAAAAAAATAACTCTAAATTAATATTGGGTATAGATTTTCATTCTACATGGTATGATGTGTTCTATACAAATGATGAGACAATTAACACATCACTGCCCCAATTTAATGAAGATTGGTTTAAAGCTTTAGAGGTTAATATTCCCAATTATAAAGTAAATGAAAAGCCAGGAAAAAGTACAAAGCCCGTATCTAAGGGGTGGTTTTTATATGCTCATAATACAACAGGGATCACTTATGAAATTGGTGATAAAACAACAAAAGAAAATATCAAATTAATAAGTAAAGTTTCTGCCGAACAAATGATGAGTATATTATTAAATTAAACAAATTATATTATATACAAGAATAACTAAAAAGTTAGAATATTGCATTTTAGATATTAAACTTTCATTTAATAAAGGTATTTAAAACAGTTAGATAAATGAAAGCTTAATTAAATGAATACTCATAAATTATGAGAAATTTTACAAATTTATTTTTTTTAATAATTTCAACTAGTTTTTTCGCACAAGTTGAAACAGGTAATATTGAAATTTATATTGGAAATATAATTGATAATGCTCCTGGAAGTTCAGAGAATAATTATGTTGTACCAAGTAATACACAATTAAATACATGGAATACTGTTGTTGATTTTGTATTGGCAGATAATCTTATTGATGCAAGATCAAATGCAAGTACAATTAACTATCAAATCACGGAGTTTACGGATACTTCTGTTTCACTAACTCAGATATTTTATGTTCTTGAAGAATTGAGTCCACAATCTAATTATTGGGGAACCTATGTTTTTAGTAAAACTCCTATTAGAGATAATTTGATTATTCAAGCACCACATTCAAATTTTGACACAAATACCGGTAAACAGGCTATTTATTGTTTTAAAAACACAGTAGCAAGAGCAGTTTTTATCAATGGGACTCATCGTTGTAATAGTGACAGTTTTTCTTCATGTTCAGGAACAACTAGTGTTTGTGGATCTAGTGAGTTTTACAGAATTTCAGATATGGCTCATAATGTAAATTCAATGTTTCAAAAAACAACAGAAAATTTATTTGAAAATATATCAAATTCAGTTTTTATTCAATTACATGGTTTTGCAAAAAGAGACTCAGACCCATATGTAATTATGAGTAATGGGACTCGAGAAACACCAATTATTGATTATGCAATTTCGATTAAAGAAGCACTTTTAGAAGAAGATAACACTTTAACTTTTGAATTGGTTCATATAAATACTAGTTGGGAACGCCTTACCGGATTCACTAATACTCAAGGAAGACTTATTAATGATTCTTCAGATCATTGTAATACTTCAGCAGCAACAACTTCGGGGAGATTTATTCATATAGAGCAGGAAAAATCTAAGTTGAGAAATGACGAAACTGGATGGGAAAAAATGAGTAATGCATTGAGTACTATATTTCCTAGTACTTTAGGTACGGATAATTTTGATCTTGATCAAAAAATTTCTGTAACACCAAATCCAACCAGAGGTAAATTTACAGTAACGGGAAATTATATTGAATACATAGAAATATTTAATTTATTTGGACAAAAAATAATTATTAAAAAAAATTTAAAAAATAAGAATTCAATGAATTTTGAATTAAATAAAATTGTTAGTGGTGTTTATATTTTAAAAATCACAACTAATATTGGAATAACTTCTAAAAAATTAATTTACTTGTAATAAGTAAATATATTAGAAAACTATTTATTATTTTAAATCATGAGTTTTTAAAAAACAATATATAATGTTTAAAATTAGCTATCAACCATATACCTTAAACATGAAATATGTGTTTAGAATTGCAAGAGGGGCTCGTTCTTCAACTCCTTTACTTTTAACAGCCATTCAGTTTGAAGATGTTATTGGATATGGAGAGGCCTCAATGCCGCCGTTGTATGGGGAAACTCAAAAGTCAGCAATAAAATTTATTTCTAAAGTTGATCTCTCAGGGTTTAAAAATCCATTTGATATTGAAGGTATAATGCTCTATATTGATAGTATATCACCAGGTAATACAGCAGTAAAAGCCTCCATTGATATTGCATTACATGATATTGCCGGAAAGCTTTCGGGTAAACCTTGTTATAGATTATTTGATTTACCAGAAGTAAGAAGTATTAGCACATCAAAAACAATTAGTATTGATACTCCAGAGATTATTAAAGAAAGAACTCTTGAAGCGAAAGATTTTCAGTTTCTCAAAATCAAGCTAGGCTCTGATAATGATCGTAAAGTTATAGAAGCAGTAAGAAATGTATCAAATCAACCTCTTTATGTTGATGCTAATCAAGGATGGAAAGATAAATCACTTGCTTTAGAACATATTTATTGGTTAAAAGAAAAGGGTGTAGTTTTTATTGAACAACCAATGCCGGTTTCGATGGAAGAAGAAATGGCATGGTTGAAATCAGAAAGCCCATTACCAATTGTTGGAGATGAAGGTATTCAAAGGTTAAAGGATGTTGAAAGAGCAGATAATTTTTACCACGGAATTAATATTAAATTAGTAAAATCAACAGGATTAAATGAGGGGCTAAAAATGGCTCAGTTAGCTAAAAAGAAAGGATTAAAAGTTATGCTTGGGTGCATGTCAGAAACTTCTTGTTCCATTTCAGCAGCATTTCATTTGGCTTCTTTGGCAGATTGGGTAGATCTTGATGGAAATCTTGGTGTAACAAATAATCCATATAGGGGTATAGAAACTATAGATGGTAAACTTATGAATAATGATATTCCGGGTATAGGACTTATAAATCCTGAAGTTGCATGGGGAAAAATAAAAAATGATGTTAATAATTAATTCTGTATTATTTTAATAAAAACCAAATTTTGGACTCTTCCTGCGTTAACAATAAACCCAGAAATGATGTTATTTTCATCTCTGTTAAATACCAATTCTAGATTTAGATTATTAGTAAAAGTGTCTGTTTCTATTGCTTTTAATTCAACTTGATTTTTTTTTACTCTATAAAACAGCTTATTATTTTTATAAAAAATCAAATAATTAATTTCTAATTCTTCACTGTAATAAGAGCCCTCATATTGTTTGAAATCTTTAGTACTTATAAAAATAATTTCTCCAGATTTATCTGATTTTGTTAAAGTTTTTTCTTTTTTAATCGGCTCCATAATGTTATCAAGATATATATCTGCTACTTTTTGAGCCATTGTTTTGCTTTTGAAAGAAGCAATATTTG
>DAOVTC010000125.1 GCA_030633285.1 Flavobacteriaceae bacterium | reverse complement strand
TTTCTTCTTCTTTAGTTTTTAAAGAACAAGAATATATAAAACTAAAGACTAATAGAATGAGAAGAGGGTATTTCATCAAAAACATCTTTATAACATTCAATATAAAGATAAAAAAAAGCTACCTAAATGGTAGCTTTTTATAAGTTAATTTACATAAAATAATTATGTACTATTGAATCTGGGTTTCCGTCAGAGTCACCATTTACCGTACCATCAAAACCTACATTACCTAATAACAACAAACCACAAACATGAGGAACTGCCATTGATATACCACTAATTGTGTTATAACCTCCACTTTTCCAAGTAGATGATATAGATACACCCGGAGCACAAAACTCAATTGGCGGATTACCATAATTTGAAAAACCAGCAAAGTTATCATTAACATCCATTGCAGATTCTGTGTAGATATTCTTATTGAGAAAACAAAAGGAAAACTACTATTTTACATAACTTTAAAGTTATCTTTTTGAAATTCATAAAAAAAATAAAAACTCCAAGAACTATTTATTTGATACCTATAAACTTTCGTTTATTCTTTTAACTAGTGATGGACCTTCATAAATAAATCCGGTGAAAAGTTGCACCAAATCAGCTCCTGCATCTAATTTTTCTTGGGCATCTTTTGCAGAATGGATTCCTCCTACTCCAATTATAGGGAAAGCTTTATTTGATTTTTGTGCAAGAAAACGAATAACTTCGGTAGAACGTTTTTCAACTGGCTTACCGCTTAGCCCTCCTGTTTCTACTTTTTTAACTGATTGTAGCTTTTCTCTTGAAAGTGTTGTATTTGTAGCAATGACTCCTGCAATTTTAGTTTCCTTTACAATATCAATAATATCTAATAATTGATTATCAGTTAAATCCGGAGCGATTTTTAATAATATTGATTTAGGTTTCTTTTTCTTATGATTCTCTTCCTGTAAAGTATTTAACAATTTAGTAAGTGGTTCTTTATCTTGTAGTGCTCTTAAGTTTGGAGTATTAGGCGAACTTACATTTACCACAAAATAATCAACTACATCAAATAAAGCATTAAAACATATAAGGTAATCATCAACAGCATTTTCGTTAGGGGTAACTTTATTTTTACCAATATTACCACCAATAATAATATCTGTTTTTCTTTTACGTAATCTTTCAACTATAACTTTTACACCATCATTATTAAATCCCATTCTATTGATAATACCCTCATCTTCAATCAATCTAAATATTCTTTTTTTAGGATTTCCAGATTGTGGTTTTGGAGTAACAGTTCCAATTTCTACAAAACCAAAACCAAAGTTTAAAAACTCATCAAACAGCACTGCATTTTTATCAAATCCGGCAGCCAATCCAATAGGATTTTTAAAGGTTAAACCGAATAAGTTACGCTCTAAATTTTTATTCTCTACTTGAAATATTTGTTTGGATACATATCCGGTAAAAGGAATTTTAAAAAACAGTTTTAAAAATGAAAAAGTATAATGATGCACTTTTTCAGGATCAAATAAAAATAATATTCGACGTATTAAAAACTTATACATTTTAAATCTTAAAGTAGTTTAATAATTTATCGCAATTCGGCTTCAAATTGTTTGGCAAAAGTTTGTTGTAATTTTTGCATAATCTTATCAATTTGCTTATCATTTAAAGTTTTATTCTCATCTTGTAAAACAAAACTCAAAGCATAAGATTTTTTTCCTTCAGGTAATTTATCGCCAGTATAAACATCAAACAAATCAACATCTTTTAATAATTTCTTTTCACATTGAAAAGCTGCATTATACAAATCAATAAATTTTATATCTTCATTTAACAACAGTGCCAAATCACGTTTTACTTCAGGGTATTTTGGTAATGCTTTTATTTTTATTTCTTTTTTACCTACATTTTTCAAAATAATATCCCAATTAAAATCAGCAAATAAAACTTCTTGTTTGATTCCGAAATCTTTTAATATTTTAGAGTGTACCAATCCGAATTCAACTAGTTTTGTTTTTCCCAAACTTATTCCTATAGCTTCAGAAAAAACATCATTTTTAACATTTGTATATTTGACATTACCTACACCTAACCTCAAGAGTAATGTCTTAATTACACCTTTAATATAAAAAATATCTGAAATTTTATTATCAACATTCCAGTTATTTTTATTTTCATTACCTGAGACTGTAATTGCCAAATGTTTTAATTCGGAATAACCACTTTCATATTTGTGGTATGTATTTCCAAATTCAAAAAACTTTAAATTACTATTTTTTCTGTTTATATTATATGCTATGGACTCTAAAGCACCAAATAACATGGATTGACGCATAATAGATAAATCATTGCTCAAAGCATTGAGTATGTTAACATTTCGTTCTTCATTTAGCATTTCAGTTTTTTCAATATACTCTGGCTTAGTTAAAGAATTTGCCATAGTTTCATAAAACCCCTGAGATATTAAAAAATTTGACGAAATATTTTCAATTTTTTCAACACTAACTTTATTTGAATAAGAAACAGAAGAATTTAATTTTTGAGGTATTTCAATATTATTATAACCATACACACGTAAAATTTCTTCAACAATATCTGCCTCACGAGTTACATCAACTCTATATGATGGAATAGTTAATCCTAAACCTGATTCCGTTTGATTATTTATTTTTATATCCAATGAAGCCAATATATTTTTAATAGTATCAGCTGGAATTTCTTCGCCAATTAATTTATAAGCTCTTTCATAAGATAAATGCACTTG
Organism: Flavobacteriaceae bacterium; assembly: GCA_030633285.1. Next base: position 1,809 of record DAOVTC010000125.1, on the reverse strand, counting down.
AAAATCTTCAATTTTATTTGGATAAATATCAATTATATCTGATACTATTTTACCACCGGCTATTTCAGTAATTAAAATAGCAGCTCGTTTTAAAGCATAAATCACTGTTTCAGGATCTATACCACGTTCAAATCTAAATGAAGCATCAGTATTTAAGGCGTGACGCTTTGCAGTTTTTCGAATCGAAACCGGATTAAAATAAGCACTTTCTAAAAAAATTGATGTCGTATTTTCTGTAACACCCGAATTTTCACCTCCAAAAACACCTCCAATACACATTGGATTACCATCACCATCACAAATCATAATATCATCTTCATGTAAACCTCTAATAACACCATCTAAAGTCGTAAATTTTGTACCATTTGGTAAAGTTTTAACTATAACTTTATTTTTTTTAATTTTACTAGTATCAAAAGCGTGTAATGGCTGCCCCAAACCATGTAAAATATAATTTGTAATATCAACTATATTATTTATAGGTTTTAAATCAATAGCTTTTAATTTTTCTTGTAACCATTTTGGTGAATCTTCAACTTTTAAATCAACAATAGTTATTCCTGCATAACGTGGTACCAATTCATTATTATCTACTTCTACATCTATTTTAAAGGTACGTTCATCAATATGAAAATTACTAACTGGTGGTGTTATTAATTCTTTTTTAATCTTTTCTTGTTGTAATAGCCCGGCATTTAAATCACGAGCGACACCAAAATGACTCATGGCATCTGCTCTGTTAGGGGTCAAACCAATTTCAAATACTTTATTGATTTGAATATCAAAAAGATCAACAGCTGTTGTGCCTGCTTTTATATCGTTATCTAAAACTAAAATTCCATCATGGCTATTTCCTAATCCTAATTCATCTTCAGCGCAAATCATTCCATTACTAAATTCACCTCTAATTTTACCTTTTTTAATTGTAAAACTATCTCCACCATTAGTGTATAATATTGTACCTATAGTAGCAACCGGAACTTTTTGGCCAATAGCCACATTTGGTGCGCCACAAACAATTTGAACAGGTTCTCCATTTCCTAAGTCAACAGTAGTAATTTTTAATCTATCGGCATTAGGATGCTTTTCACAAGATAAAACCTCACCTACTACAACACCTTTTAAACTTCCTTTAACAGATTCAATGGTTTCAATTCCTTCAACTTCAAGACCTAAATCAGTTAAAATCTCACCTACTTTTTCAGCTTCTAAATCAATATTTAAGAATTCTTTCAACCAATTATATGATATTTTCATTATCTTATTTTTAATAAGCTGCAAAGATAAACATTTGTATGATGTATAAACAAATAGGCTTATAAGAAATTTACTTAAAATCAAATAATCAATTTTAATTTATCATTAAAAATCATTAATTTGCAAGAATAAATATATTTAGATCATGCCTAAAAAAATTACACGATTATTTGACTTTGCTTATTATCAGCTTGAAAAGTATAATTTAGAAAAATCTCTTGTATCGAAAAGTAGTGGCGAATGGGTTGCCACATCTACAAAAGAATTTATTGAAAAAGCAAATACAGTTAGTAGAGGATTGTTGCGTTTGGGCGTAAAACCCAATGACAAAATAGCTGTTATTTCTTCTTCAAATCGTACGGAATGGAATATTTTAGATATTGCTATTTTACAAATAGGTGCTCAAAACATTCCAATTTATCCTACCATTAGTGAAAATGAATACAAATATATTTTTAATCACTCTGAAGTAATTTTATGCTTTTTATCAGATGAAGTCCTTTTTGAAAAAGCAAATGCAATTAAAAATGAAGTATCAACTTTACAAGAAAT
>DAOVTC010000166.1 GCA_030633285.1 Flavobacteriaceae bacterium | reverse complement strand
ATTTTAAACAAAATAAAAAAACTTGATGACCCTTTTTAATCAAAGCCTCAGCTTCATTTTCTACCCTTGGATCGGGTGGAAAAATTTTGTCTAAAATCATTCCTATTCGCATAACTATCTTTCTGCGTAAACAGCGTAATATCTAGGTGTATATTTTCTTAATATCGGACGAATACCTATTTTATTAATTGGACTTGTCCATTTTTCAGTTTTTTGAATCTTCCAGCCTGATTTTTCCAACAACCAATCAAACTGCCAATCTTCAAATTCATGGTAATGTCTATCCCATTTATCCGTTTTACTTTTATATGCTCCTGCAAACCATAATTTTAAAGGTACAGTTGTAATCAGTTTTTTGGAATTTATGGTTTTAAGCACATTAAACGGAGCAATTAAATGTTCAAATATTTCAAATGAAGTTACAGCATCTACTTCAAAGTCTTTTACATTCTTGTAATCAATATCTAAATCTTCTCCGTGCGTATTGTATACTGTATAACCATAAGTTTCTAAAATCTCACTTAACTCATTTCTTACACCCAAATCTAAAATTTTTGCAGGTGCAGGAAGTACTGATTGTAAAAATTCAATAGTATGATTGTATCTTTTTTTGGGAGTTATTTTATACATTCTTTTTCTTTTCTTTAAAATACCAGCCCAATGGAATTAAAATTAAAAACGCATATGAAACTAACGATATTTTATTTCCGATTTTAATTACCTGAGGTTCAAATTTATAAATTATAGTATGTTTCCCTTTCGGAATAACCATAGCTCGCAAAACATAATTTACTCTAAAATGAGGAGTTAATTCGTCATCAACATAAGCATTCCAACCATTTTTATAATACATCTCTGAAAAGACTGCTAATTGATCAACATCTGAGTTACTTTCATATGTCAATTCATTGGCTTGATATTTTATAAGTTGAATATTTGCTATAGAGCCTTTTTGAAATTCAAAATTTTGCAATTCATTTTTAAATACTGTATTTACAATTGCTATTCTTTTTGTATCCAGACTATCTAATGCTTTAATTTCTTGATCAGCATTGTTTACAAATTTAATATTCTCTATAAACCAAACATTACCATTGGCTTCATCATTCAACTGAACATTTGCACGGTTATTATCATCTGGAAAAATAAAATATTTGGTATTTAACATATTTAATACACCTATATTATTCTTAGCAATTTGATAGTCGTATAATTCTTGGTAACGACGTGGTTTCGCGGCGTGATAACCACCAATAGAGTTATGATAAAAAGAAGTGCTTCCATCCACCATTGGGCTACCAACCGTAAAGTTTAAAACCCTGTAATGACTTTTATCTTTTTTAATTTCAATATCAATTTCAGTTAATGGATAAGGGTTTTCTAATTTTTTGGCCGAAATAAAGTCATCATTATTTACATATCGTTTTGCAATACCAACCATATCAAAAAGAATCAATACAAAAAATACTCCTAACACAATATTTTTATTAATTTTCTTTTCTAAAAACAACCAGAATACACATGCAATACCTACCACCAACAATAAAGATCTTAAACTATCTTGAAAAAATATTGTTTTCCTATCTGCTCTTAAAATTTCTGAAAAACCTGGTGCCATATTTTCATATCTTGCATCACCTAAGGCCTCAAAAGAGAATAAACTCGTTCCGGCAACAGTAAAAATTAAAGCTAAACCACCAACAATAATTACACTTTTCTTTAGAGCATCATATTTTTCCTTTGATGAAATTTCTTTTTGAAAAAATTCTTTTAAAGCTAATATTCCCAATAATGGAATTGCCAATTCAGCAATTACTTGAATAGAAGATACAGCTCTAAATTTATTATACAACGGGACATAATCAATAAATAAATTGGTTAAAAAATCTAAATTTTTTCCCCAACTTAATAAAATGGAAAAAATAGTAGCTGCTACTAACCATTTTTTTAAATTTCCTTTAACTAAAAATATTCCTAATACAAACAAAAAAATCATAATTGCACCAATATAAGCCGGTGCTGCAACTATAGGTTGTTTACCCCAATACATTGGTGCATTTTCTGCAAAACTCAAGGCTTGTTTTCTCCCTCCTTTTTCTTTTACAAATTCATAAATATTTGAATCTTCTCCTAAATTTTCATAGTTACCACCTCCCATAAATCTAGGTATAAACAAATCAAATGTTTCTAAAATTCCATAACTGTATTGTGTAATATACTCTTTGGTCAAGCCAGAAGTTTGCTCTTTTTCCGTACCGTCAGGATTTATAGTTAATTCACTTTTACTACGTGTGCTTTGATCAGCATACTCTTTAGTAGCTAATAAACTTGTAGCATTAACTCCCACGGCTAAAGTAACTGCAACAAATAATATTCCTATTTTTTTAAAATAACTTGCAAATTCTTTATTTTGATAAGCATTGAAAAGATAAACTATTCCAAAAATTAATATCATAAATAACAAATAATAGGTCATTTGCGGATGACTTGCATTAATTTCTAATGCCATTGCAAATGCAGTTAATACAAAACCTAATAAATATTTTTTTTGAAAAACCAATAAAATTCCAGCTAAAACCATTGGCATGTATGCAATTGCATGCGCTTTTGCATTATGTCCAACTCCTAAAATAATTATTAAATAAGTAGAAAAGCCAAAAGCCAGTGACCCTATAATTGCCAGTTTCCAATCAATTTTCAATACTGAGAGTAAAACAAAAAATCCTAGAAAATATAAAAATAAATAATCAGCTGGGCGAGGTAAAAATCTTAATATACTGTCTATTTTTTTAATATAATCATTTGGATAATACGTACTTAATTGATATGTTGGCATTCCTCCAAAAGCTCTGTCTGTCCAATAAGGTTCTTTGTTGTGCTCGGCTCTAAATTCCTGCACTTCTTTTGACATACCTCTGAAATGTGCAATATCATTTTGAAATAATTCTTTCCCTTCTAAAACAGGTGAAAAATAAACCAATGAAATTACAATGAATGATATAATTGCAATTAAAAATGGTACTAATTTTTTAAAATTCATAAACTATTTGGTATTTTAAGTTTATATCTAATCTGAATTGGATATATAGCAAACTATTTCAGTAGATAATAATCAGTCATCAACTTCTTCATAATCAACATATTCACCAACATCTTTATTACCTTCTTTGGGTTGAATAGGTTTTTTGTTAATTGAGGTTTTACCTTCTTTTGAATTATCATGAGGTTGTTGAAATCCCTGTTGCTCCTTAACTTTTTTTTCAAAATTTTTCACCATCTTATTCAGGAAAATCGGAAAAACATATCTTCCAATAATCTTTATCCCATAATAAATCAAAATGATGTAAGAAATAGTAATCAAAAACCCCGTTAATGATGCTTCTTGCATATTTTTTTAATTT
>DAOVTC010000141.1 GCA_030633285.1 Flavobacteriaceae bacterium | reverse complement strand
TCAGAAGTACCTGTGTCTTTTTCAGATTTTCCGTATTTTTTGAAAATCTCACTCTTTTTTTCAGCTGTTAAATACATGCTAACATTAAATTTTAATTAATAATTTTTATGTACTAATATTTTATTAGGCGGCAAATATAAAACTATTATTTTGATTGGCAACTAATTGAAAGCCGTTGTTTTTGTTTTTCAATTATTTAATTTAGCGATTTTTAAACCTTTTCATTTTTATGAAGTCTCAGAAACATAAACTATTAAAAATTAATATCATGAAAAAACAAAAATTTAAAGTTGGAATGATAGCCTTAGTACTATTGGGATTGGTGCTTACTGGTTGTAATGACAATAGTGAAATTCAAGAAGAATTAAAATCTGAAGTAATAGATGTAAAAACAGCTGAAACGCAAGCTGAAGTTGATATTGTATCAGAAGGTGTAAGCGTAATTATTGAGGAGACTTATTTAAATGAAGAATTTTTTGATTTAAGGAAAACACAAACAATAAAAAACAGATATTTACCTGATTGTGCTACTATTACCACAGTATTAGTGCAAAATAATAAAACAGTCACTATTGATTTTGGTGATGGTTGTGAATTACGAAATGAAAATTTTGTTAGTGGAAAAATTATTTTAAACTATGAAAGAGATCCCGAATCAGCAACCCGAATGATTTCTTATGCTTTTGAAAATTTTTATTTTAACTATAAAAATGTTGCTGGTGGAGGTACTATTTTAAGAGAACGTTCTAATGAAAATGGGAATCCTCAATCAACAAAAACTTTTGATATCATTGTTACTTGGCCTGATGAATCATTCGCGAGCAAAGAAGGTGTAAAAGTGAGGGAATGGATCGAAGGCGTAGGTTCAGGTACTTGGGGAGATAATGTGTTTTTAATTACAGGTGATGGTACTTTTACTAAAAAAGACGGTACTGTTCTTTCAGTTAATGTTATTGAACCATTACGAAGAGAATTGGCTTGTAAGTTTTTGGTAAGCGGAATTGTTAACCTAACAAAAAATGAAAATATGGCAATATTAAATTATGGTGATGGCGAATGTGATGATCTAGCAATAATTACCATTAACGGTCAAGATCATGAAATACATTTAAGCAATAGATAAATCTGAAATCATATCATTAAAAAACTCCAAATATTTAAATATTTGGAGTTTTTTAATTTAAGTTTATCTAATTTATTTCCTTATCGGATTATTTTGAATTAAATCGATATATAAATTTATTTGAGTTTTTAAATTTTTTCTTTCTATAATTTTATCTAAAAAACCATGTTCTAATAAGAATTCTGAACGCTGAAACCCTTCTGGTAAATCTTTTCCAGTTGTGTCTTTTACAACTCTTGGTCCGGCAAATGCAATTAAGGCATTTGGTTCGGCAATATTGATATCTCCTAACATTGCAAATGAAGCTGTTGTTCCCCCAGTAGTTGGATCAGTACATAAAGAGATATATGGTATTTTAGCCTCTGCAAGTTGTGCTAATTTTGCCGATGTTTTTACCAATTGCATTAACGCCAATGAAGCTTCCTGCATTCTTGCTCCTCCTGATTTTGAAATCATCAAAAAAGGTATTTTCTTTTTGATAGAATAATCAATTGCTCTAGCAATTTTTTCACCAACAACGCTACCCATTGATCCTCCAATAAAACCAAAATCCATAGCTGCAATAACTAGATCTTTACCTAGTGATTTACCAACTGCTGTGCGTACAGCATCTTTTAAATTGGTTTTTTTATAGGCTTCTTTTAATCGATCAGTGTATTTTTTTGTGTCACTAAATTTTAAAGGATCTTTAGATGTAAGTTTAGCATCTAATTCCTTAAATTTATTATCATCAAATAAAATTTCAAAATATTCATTACTTCCAATTCTTACATGATAACCATCTTCAGGGCTCACGTATAAATGTTCTTTTAAATCATCTGAATCAATTATTTTTCCACTAGGAGTTTTATACCACAATCCTTTGGGAACATCTTTTTTTTCTTCGGTAGGAGTTTGAATTCCTTTATCTTTTCTTTTAAACCAAGAAGTCATATTGTTATAATTTTAATCGTTATAAATATTTATAACCATTATATTAAACTTAAAAATGGGTGGCAAGTTAGAAAAAAAATTGGAGAATCAATTTTAAGTTAATTCTCCAATTCCAAACTAAAGTGTATTGACATTATTCAAATCTTTAAACGCTTGTTTTAATCTTTCTCTAAATGTGATTTCCCCTTCACGTACCCATTTTCTTGGATCGTAATATTTCTTGTTTGGAGAATCATCTCCGTCAGGGTTACCTATTTGACCTTTTAAATAATCTTTCTTATTAGCCATATAATCTCTAATACCGGTCATATAAGCATATTGTAAATCTGTATCAATATTCATTTTTATAACTCCATAACCAATTGCTTCTCTGATTTCTTCTAGAGTAGATCCAGACCCTCCATGAAATACAAAATCTACAGGGTTTTTAACCGTATTGAAGTTTTTCTCAATATATTTTTGAGAATTATCTAAAATTTTTGGAGTTAATTTTACATTTCCTGGTTTGTAAACTCCATGAACATTTCCAAAAGATGCAGCAATTGTAAATTTATCACTTACTTTTAAAAGCTCTTCATAAGCATAAGCAACTTCTTCAGGTTGTGTATAAAGCTTCGAAACATCTACATCTGTATTATCAACTCCATCTTCTTCACCTCCTGTGATACCTAATTCAATTTCAAGAGTCATACCTATTTTACTCATGCGTTCTAAATATCTTTTAGAAATTTCAATATTTTCTTCTATTGGTTCTTCTGAAAGATCAATCATATGTGAACTAAACAATGGCACTCCATTTTGTTTATAAAACTCTTCTCCGGCATCTAATAAACCATCTATCCAAGGCAATAATTTTTTTGCACAATGATCTGTATGTAATATTACAGGTATTCCGTAAAGTTTAGCCATTTCATGAACATGTTTTGCTCCGGCTATGCCTCCAGCTATGGCGGCAACTTCATTTTCATTACTCAAACCTTTACCGGCATTAAAATGAGCTCCTCCATTTGAAAATTGGACAATTACGGGAGCATTTAATTCTTTTGCTGTTTCGAGAACTGCATTAACTGAACTTGAGCCAATAACATTTGCTGCAGGTAAAGCAAAGTTTTTTTCTTTAGCTAATTTGAAAATTTCTTGAACAACTTCTCCTGTTGCTACACCAGCTTTTATTTTTTGTGCCATTTTTTTTTATTTTTAAATTGATGAAACAAAAATACGAAATAATACGAATTAGAATGGATAATTGATACCTATATTGTACACGGCATTTCCGAAGTTATAATTTACAAACCATTTGTTATCTTCTAATAAATAAGGTTCATAAGTTTTAAATCCAATATCAAATCGAAAAACTAAAAACCCAAAATCATATCTTATACCAAACCCTGAACCAACCGCTATGTTTTTTAAAGAACTAAAGCTTTTTAATTTGGCTTCTTCTGATACTAAATTTGAATCTGTTATATCCCAAATATTACCAGCATCAATAAATAAAGCACTAAATATTTTATTAGTCACTCTAAACCTATATTCTAAATTGGTAACTAATTTAAATGTAGATACATTATATTCTAAAGTATTACGCTCTGCTCCAGGACCTAGATCAAAAGTACGCCATGCTCTAATTTCATTGCTTCCTCCCGCGCTATAACTTCTACTAAAAGGAATATTTGTAGAATTACCGTAAGGAAAAGCAGCGCCAACAAAAGTTCTAAAAACTAAAATATTATCTTTTCTAAGTTCCCAATATTTTTTATATTCAAATTCTGTTTTTATATATTGAGCAATTGGAACATCAAATAATACTTTTTGACCATCTTCATTTCTATCATTAACAAGAGCATTTGTTAACCCTCCTGACGAAACAAACTTAGCTGTGAAATATGAAAAATTATTGTCTTTTATATTTTTTCTTGAATTATAAACAAATGAATATGCAATTACAGGTACCATTACATCTTCAGTCAAAATTATGTATCGTTCATTTACATCGGAAACAGTATCATAATCAGCCGGATATATATCCTCAAAATCATTTGCAGGATCCAAGGCAAAAGTCACAAACTCTTC
>DAOVTC010000065.1 GCA_030633285.1 Flavobacteriaceae bacterium | reverse complement strand
TCCACTTGTTAGGCTATAGAAAACAAATTTATAAAGATGGAAAATTGCACTTTATTAAGCGTGATAGACGAAAAACTACTTTTGAGTGAGTTTGATTAGATATTTAACACGCCTCTTGGTGAACTTAATATTAAATATTTTTTATAAATTAACATAAACACACCCCTAAACCCCTCTCAAGAAGGGAACTTATAGTTAAATATTACAAATAGTGTAAATAATATTGATGTTGATTTCCCCTCTTGAGAGGGGAGAAATCCGTTTATCGGATTAGGGGTGTGTATTTTCAAATTCAATAATAAAATGCTCAATAGCCCTCATTACATTATCCATTTCATTAAATACTTGAATATCACTAAAACGTAAAATTGATATTCCAAGTTTATTCATTCTTTTTGTTTTGATATTATCTTTCTCATATACCTCAAGTATTTCATGTGAATAGCCATCTATTTCAATACCTAGCATTAACTCATAGCAAAAGAAGTCAAGTATATAATTATCAATTGGTTTTTGTCTATGAAAATCATACCCATAGATTTGTTTTCCTTTTAATTTAAGCCATAGGAAAATTTCTGATTTTGTAGAATTATTTCTAAGTTGGCGAGCTAATTCTTTTAGTTTGGGATTATATGGAATAATTCTTCTTTTTTTCATTTTTTAATGATGCTGTATTTATTTCTATAATCGGTTTGTTTAAATTTATTTATGAAGTTAACATAAACACACCCCTAACCCCTCTCAAGAGGGGAACTTATAGTTAAATATATCAAATAGTGTATAATAATATTGATGTTGATTTCCCCTCTTGAGAGGGGAGAAATTCGTTTATCGGATAGGGGTGTGTTTTGTATTTTAAAAATTATGGTGATACCTTAAATCAATTTGAAATAATTTTTTAAAATACCTAAGGCATAATTACTGGCAATTTGTTTTGCAAACTTTGAAAAATCTATATGTGAATTATCATTTGCCTTATCTGATATGGTTCTAATTATACTAAAAGGAATTTGATATTCGTAACAAACTTGTGCTACAGCTGCACCTTCCATTTCAACACAAACTACGTTAGGTAAATTATTTTTAATATTTTGGATTTGTTGTTTGTTAGATATAAATTGATCACCACTAGCTATATCACCTAAAAAAATTGTAGAATTTGTAATGCTAAATTCTTTAGCTTGACTTTTTTGTATGAAGCTTTCAAAATCAGATAAAAATAGTTGAGAAGCTTTATTTAATAAATCTCGTTTGAAAGAATCTGTTTCAAAATATTTTTTATTCAATAAAGGAATTTCATAAGGAGCAATAAGCGGACTAGCATTCATATCGTGTTGGAACAAATTTTTACCAATAACTATATCTCCTATATTTAAATTTTCATGAATTGACCCTGCTACACCAGTAAAAATAATTTCATCAACATCAAAATCATTGATTAACTGAGTTACTGTAGTTGCCGAAGCTACCTTTCCCCAACGAGAAAACACCAAAACTATTTCTTGATTAAATAAAGTACCATGATAATAAGTACGCATACCCTTATTTATGATTTTTTCATTTTTAAGAAATGTATGCAAAGCTTGTATTTCTTCTTGCATTGCACTGATGATACCTATCATAAATGTATTTTAGTAAAAAGTTGAAAATTTGTTATCTATTTTAACTACTAATTTTAAACCAAACTTGTTTACAGATAGCTAACCGCTTACTCTTTACTACTTAGCTATTTGCTTTTTGTCTCTAACTATTTGTCCATCTTTCATTTCTAATTTTCTGTCTGTCATATTTGCTAGTTCTAAATTATGGGTAACAATTACAAAAGTTTGACCAAATTGATCTCTTAAAGTGAAAAATAATTTGTGTAAACTTTTTGCAGCGGCAGAGTCTAAATTGCCACTAGGCTCATCTGCAAAAATCACATCGGGTTTATTGATTAAAGCTCTGGCAACAGCAACACGTTGTTGTTCGCCACCAGATAACTCATTTGGTTTGTGATCTATACGATTGGTGAGTCCTAAAAAATCTAAAATTTCTTTGGCTTCAGCTATAACTTTTTGTTTGGGTTTATTGGCAATAAATGCTGGAATACATACATTTTCCAAAGCAGTAAATTCGGGAAGTAACTGGTGAAATTGAAATATAAAACCGATATGTTTATTTCTAAATTTTGATAAATATTTATCATTTAATTTAGTTATATCTTGATTATTGATGATAAGTTTATCAGTACTAGTGGGTTTATCTAAAGTTCCTAAAATTTGTAATAATGTAGTTTTACCTGCTCCACTAGGGCCAACAATAGCAACAATTTCACTTTTTTTAATGTGCAAATCAACACCTTTGAGTACTTCTAAATCACCATAAGATTTATGAATGTTTTCTGCTTTGATCATCATATTTGAATGAGGTTGTGAAAATACATATTTTTAGTGACTAAGCAAGAAATTTAATTCCGTTTTAACGAATATATATTTATAAAATGATGATTATTTAAACCAATTTTTTGCTCGGTTATAATCTAGATAATAAACTATTTTTATAGAAAAACTTTGCCCGATAGGTTGATCAAATAGATTTGAGATATTGTCTTGATAGGATAATTGGGATAGTTCATCTTCATTTAAAATTGAATTTCTATACAAAGCAACCAATTCGCTACCTCGTGCAAATCTCCATACATAGCGCAAATCTAAATTCCAACTATTAAAATTCAAATCATGATTATCGGTATAATCACTGTTAGATAATTCTCCGTTTTCTTCAAGTTTGAAATATTGATCTTTATATACTACAGGTGACCAATAATGTCTGAATGCTAATGATAGTGAAGACTTATCATTGAAATTGTATTTTGCTGATAATGAATTCTCAATTTCTTTAGTATTTCGTTCTCCAAAGACAATTGTTTCATCTTCTAATGTAGTTACATAGCCCAATTGGTTAAACTCATAATCTAAAGAAATTGAAAAACTAAACTGTAATTTGTCATTTACTCTATATCTTGGGGCTACACTTACGTAATAATCATATCCATCATTTCCATGATACCAGCTGGTTCCTAATCTTAAATTCAGGGCTAACTTTTTTCTATTATCAGATGATATCCAAACACTTGTATTTGTTTCAGGATCTTCTAACCAAAATCTACCATCAGTTCTAGGTTCGAAATAATCTTTTGTTTGCCCTATATTTGAACCCAATCTCAAACCATATGAGATTTGCTTTTTGTTGGTAACAGAAGCATGCAAATTAATATAAGTACCAGTATAAACATTTGGGTCAAATCTTCGAAAATAACCTGTCCATAAACCAATATATAAACTATTAAAATGTTTAGTAGGCTTAAAAATCCTATAATTTATGCTTCCACTAAAAGTACTATAGTTATTCCTTCTTTGGAAACCTAAATCGTTTTTATCGTATTTGGCATCAGCAAATTCGTGCTCTAGATCAAATCGTACATTTCCTTTGGTTTTACTAAATTCCAAATTTGATGCAAAACCAGTTGTATTTTCACCTTCCTCTCTAACAGTACTTGTACTTGCATCACCTTCAATTTTATAAGAATTAACTTTGTTAGCTAAATTAAATACCAAAGAGGTAACATTGGCATCTCTAAAATTGCCATCACGCAATACGTTTGTGTTGACTAATCCAATGGAAGAATTTTTATTGAATTCCTGATCTATAACAAACACATTATAATTAGCCAATGGCTCGGTAACTATTTTTGTTTTTTCATCAGTTATACTGTCTTTAATGGTTGCTTTAGTTTGTTTGGTTATAGCATTTAAAACAGCAATTCCCAAACCTTTTTTTGACCTGCCTGTAACTTTAATTGCATTTAGCACATCAACTTCTGTTGGATTGTTAACAATTTCAATATTTTCATTCTCTTCTGCAAATTCTTCTACATCACCATTTCCAACAGGTCTATTTCCAATTCTTCTTGAAAAAAATAAATTTCCTTTTTCCAATAGATCAGCTCCTTCAATAAAAAACTGTCGTTGTTCTTCAAAAACTTGTTCAAAAGGCCCTAAATTCAATGTTATATTGTCAAATCCAGCTTGAGAAAAATCAGGAATAAGTGTTGCTATTAATGTAAAATTATCAGTAATACCATACTTCAAGTCCAATCCAAATGCTAAGTTAGTATCCGTATTGTCATCATAATTATCTAGAATAAATGATGTAAAAGGTGAAAGACCTAACCGAACAGGTGGTTTTATATCTTTTAAGCCTGTTAAAAGACCCGTGTATTGTGGAGAATTTCCAATTGTTTTATCGATAAAATTCCATGAATAAAGTTCTTTTTTACTTTCAATACTTCTAAATAAATTAATTCCCCAGGTTTGAATATTTCCCTTTGAAAAGCGTAAAGCAGAATAGGGAATTTTCATTTCAGCATACCATCCTTTTTCGTCAAAACTAATTTCGCTAAACCAAACTTCACTCCAACTAAAATCTTCACCATTTGAGGGAGAGATTTGAGCATCAATTTGCACTCCTGCTGCAGTTACAAGAAACCAAAATTCATTTTGACCATCATTATTGGTATTTATGCTCAATCCTATTACATCAGTTGTACCAAAATTATCTCTTTCCGTAAATTGACGTAATATATTTTCTGGGTTGGCATCATAAATTGCAGCACCTATATAAATGGCTTCATCATCATAGATAATTTTTACTTCTGTTTTTTGATCTTTTGGTTCTGGGTTACCACTTCCAGGCTCAAACATTGTAAAATCACCAGCTGTGTTTGCATTTTTCCATGCAGAATCATCTAATTTTCCATCAATTTTAGGAGATTCACTTATTCTTACAGCTTGAATTTCTTTTTTTTTATCTTGACTATAAATCAGTGTAGTAAAGAAAAATAAAAAAATAATAGTAATATTTTTCATGAAATAATAAGCTGTAAAGATTTGAATTTATTTATAAAGCGAAAATATTTAATAGTTGTTAAATGGTATCTTAATAAACTGTTAAAAAGACAATTTTAAAATATAATTGTTACATTATTTTTTGAAAGATATTTTTGAATATTTTTAAAGAAATATTTTATAAAAATTAATTGTTCAATATTCTAATTTCTGAATTAAATACTTACTTTTGTATCGATTTAATTCAAAAAAAATAAGTAATGAATTTACACGAATATCAAGGAAAAGAATTATTAAATAGCTTCGGTGTTAAGATACAAAGAGGATTAGTTGCCGATAATCATAAAAAAGCTGTTGATGTTGCTAAACAATTGGCTGCCGAAACAGGTACAGAATGGTGGATAATAAAAGCACAAATTCATGCTGGAGGAAGAGGAAAAGGAGGAGGAGTTAAACTTGCTAAATCGTTAGAAGAAGTTGAAAATATCTCTAATGATATTATTGGTATGATGTTAAAAACGCCTCAAACTCCACCAGAAGGTAAAAAAGTTAATCAAGTTTTAATTGCTGAAGATGTTTATTATCCAGGAGACAATGAACCAGAAGAATATTATATGTCAGTTTTATTAAATAGAGCTACTGGTAGAAACATGATCATGTATTCTACTGAAGGTGGAATGGATATTGAGTCTGTTGCCGATAAAACGCCACATTTAATTTTTACTGAAGAAGTTGATCCTGCAACAGGATTGTTAGCATTTCAGGCTCGAAAAGTTGCATTTAATTTAGGCTTATCAGGCAAAGCTTTTAAAGAAATGACAAAATTTGTTACTTCATTGTATAATGCATATATAGGTTCAGATGCTTCACTTTTTGAAATCAACCCAGTTTTAAAGACTTCCGATGATAAAATTTTAGCTGTAGATGCTAAAGTAACTTTAGATAATAATGCATTATATCGTCATAAAGATTATATCGATTTACGTGATTTACGTGAAGAAAACCCTATTGAAGTTGAGGCTAATGCTGTTGGATTAAATTATGTTGACCTTGACGGAAATGTTGGTTGTATGGTAAATGGCGCAGGTTTAGCAATGAGTACGATGGATTTGATAAAACAGTCAGGAGGTGAACCGGCAAACTTCTTAGATGTTGGAGGTACAGCAGATGCTGAAAGAGTAGAAACCGGATTTAAAATTATACTAAAAGACCCGAATGTAAAAGCTATTTTAGTAAATATTTTTGGTGGTATTGTTCGTTGTGATCGAGTAGCACAAGGTATAGTAGATGCATATAATAATATGGGAGGTAAAATAAGAGTTCCTATCATTGTTAGATTACAAGGTACAAATGCTGAAGAAGCTAAAGTATTACTTGATAAAAGTGGTTTAGATTTAATTTCTGTTGTTCAATTTAGAGAGGCAGCTGAAAAAGTTCAAGAAGTATTGGCATAATTGAACTTTAGAAATTTTTTAAAATGAATAAAGGCTTACC
>DAOVTC010000053.1 GCA_030633285.1 Flavobacteriaceae bacterium | reverse complement strand
GATCTAAACGAGTGAGTAATTCTGCTTTTACAAAAGGTTTTGTTAAATATGCATCAGCACCACATGAGAGTCCTATAAGCCTATCTTTTATTGCCACTTTAGCTGTTAGTAAAATAATAGGAATGTGATCTGTACGCTCATCAGATTTCAATGTTGAACAAACTTCAAAACCATCCTTAATTGGCATCATTACATCACAAATTATTATATCTGGAACTTTTTCAAAAGCCATTTCAATTCCAATTTCTCCATTATTGGCATGTATAGTTTTGTATTTGCCTATCAAACATGTTTTTAAATAATGGGCTACATCTGTATTATCTTCAATAATTAAAGCTATTGGTAATTCAGATTTATCATCTGAAATCTGTTGAATATGTTCATCTTCACTTGAGAAAACAAATAAATTTGAATCTAATTGTAAATGACCATCTTTGGTTTGGATAGCTTTATTGGTTATTGGAATTTGTATTGTAAATTCACTACCTTTTCCAGATAAACTTTTTACTCCAATAGCTCCATTCATCAATTCTACAAATTCTTTGGTTAGTGCCAAACCAATTCCTGTACCCTCTCCTCTACGTGATGATGAATTATCCACTTGGTAAAATCTATTAAAAATATTGTTTATTTCATCTTTAGAAATACCCAAGCCATTATCTTTTATTTTTAAAAAGAAGAATTCATTTTCGTTTTTAGATACTCGGTTAAGATGGACTATTATTTTTCCTCCAGATGGAGTAAATTTAATTGCATTAGAAAGTACATTTGAAATTATAGCAGATAACTTGTAAGAATCAAAATCCATCATTAACCGATCAATTTCAGAATAAACTGTGAGATTAATTTGTTTCTCTTGTGCTAAAGAATGAAAACTTTCACTCAGGTATTTTACAAATGGAATAACATCGGCTTGAGTCAATTGCAATTCCATATTTCCATTTTCAAGTTTAGATAGATCAAGCATTTCATTAACCAATCTCAATAAATTTTTACCATTTCGTTTGATCATTTCAAGTGAATGTTCTGTTTCCTTCATATTCTTATTTTCAACATTTGAACTTAATGAGTCTGCCATACCGAGAATTACAGTAAGTGGAGTTCGAAATTCATGTGTGATATTTGTGTACAAACTATTTTTTAACTGGTTTACTTCCTTGAGTCGATTACTTTCTGCAATAGCTAATCTTTTTGAAAGTTGAAAACGGTAAAACCTATCAGCAAATGCAACTGCAATACCTAAATAAATAATATATGCCCACCAGGTTGCCCACCATGGTGGTAAAATTTGAAGATTCATTTCTAAAGGAGGTTGCTCCCACTCTTTTCCTCTTGAAAAACCATTGACTTGTAAGGTATAACTTCCAGCTGGTAAATTTAAAAACTGAATTTCAGGATCTGTTAATACGTTCCACTCTTCATCAGTAGGAAGAAGTTTATATGCATATTCAACATTTTTATTTAAACGAAAATCAATAGATGAAAATTGTAGATAAAAAGGAAACTGATTATGCTTAAATTCCAGATGATCTGTTTTTAAAATAGATTGTTCTAATAAATTATCATTTGAATTATTTGGGTTGATTATTTGATCTTTTATCCGTAATTCTGAAAAATATATTGGTTTTGGCTGGTCAATATTTTCTAGATCTTTAGGATCAAAATAGGTAACTCCACCAATACCACCAATGTATATATTACCATCGGTATCTCTAAATTTTGCATGTGTATCAAACTCTTTACTTTGAATTCCATCTTCCAAGCCGTAATGCTTAAATTCTCTATTAACAGTATTAAATTTTACAATACCATCATTAGTACCAAGCCAAAGATTACCTTCCTCATCATCTTGGATGCTATAAACTACTGTATTTGGAAATTGATTTTGCTCAGTCCAGGATTCAAATTTATTATTATCCAAAAATAAGTTAAGTCCATTTCGTGTAGCTACCCATACACGATCTTGTTTATCAATTAAAATATCATAAACCGAATTATGCGTAAGAGATTTCTCTAGATCTGAAGTTCTATAATAATTTGTAAAAACAGGTTTACTATAATTACTAGCATCAAAATTAAGTTTTGTCAATCCTCCTTGAGTGCCAATCCAAATATTATTTTCTTTATCAACTCGAATACATTGCACTGTATTATTTTTCAATGAATTTAAATTATCATTTTGGTTCCTATACCTTATTATTTTAAATTTCTTTTGGCTTGACAATTCAAGACGAAAAATACCCTTTCCATTTGTTGCTCCCCATAAATTATTGTTTTTATCTAATACTATATCCCTTAAAAAATCATCACTAATAGTATTCAAATCATCCTTATCATGGTGAAAAACTGTAAACTTTGGATGTTTTGGGTCAAAATCATTCAAATCAATCATACTTAACCCACGTGTAGTTGCCAACCATAGTCTTTGATTTATTTCATCTTTAACAATGGCTCTTACTACCATACCTGAAATACTTGAAGGATTATTTTTATCTTCTCTAAAATAATATGTTTCAGCATTTCTAATTAAATTTAAACCTCCATCAGATGTGCCAATCCATAAATCATTTCCTTCTTTAAAAATTGAAAAAACAATATTATCATTGAGTAGATGAGCACCTTTTTGATTTTTAGAAATATTTTTAAAATATGAAGATGAAAAATCCAGTAAATTAAGATATTTCGCAGTACCTACAAGTGTTTGATGATCTGATATTTTTAATAAAGATAACACTGTACTATTACTCAAACCGCCATCATTATTTTCAAAATAATCAAATTGCTGAAGAACTTTCATGTTTTTCCAATCAAATAAATAGAGCCCACTACCCGTTCCTATCCATATACTAGACTCACTAGCATTCTTAAAAACAGAAACAAATTTGGTTGAAAAATCTCCCTTTTTATCAAGTTCGTAGAGTTTTATATTATGACTTTTCAAATCATAAATATACAGTCCATTGTTACTCCCAATAAATAAATATTTATCAGTAACATAAAATGCTCGAACTTGACCTTCTACATTTAATCTTGGTTTTGGTTTTAAAAACTGATCATCAAAAGGGTCTAATTGATAAACACGACCTGATAAATCACCTATCCACAACTTATCATCAGAACCATAGTATAATGCAGTTAAAGACTCATCGAGAAAGTAATTTTTATGAGTAAATTCATTTTGTTTGTATGGCTTCAACTGATGTAATCCAGATATTTGAGAAGTTACCCATATTGATCCTCTTTTATCCTCGACAATGCCTGAAATTATTTCATTTTCATCTTGAGAATATTTAAGTTTAATTCTATGAAAGATCTCCAAATCTTTATCATAATAATTCAGCCCATTCCCAACTGTACCAACCCATATTTTTCCTGTTTTGTCTTCCAATAATTTATTTATTGAATTTCCTGAAATTGTCGTTGAGTCTGTTTCATTATACTTAAAATGTCTAAATTCTTCACCATCAAACCTATTTAAACCATCTTCTGTCGCAATCCATACAAACCCTGATTTATCTTTTAAAAGGTCATTATTAGAAACTTGTGAAAGTCCGTCTTCAAGTGTAAAATACTTGATTCTTAAACTATCAGTTACAATTGTATTTTGACTATAAGAATTTAAAGTGAATACTATAAATACAAGAAAAAAAGTCCATGGAAAACAATTAAAACTTAATACTTTAGGTATGTATCTGGTTACTTTCATTTGTTTATTTACCAATCCATTTTTGATTTTCAACATAGATCTGGTTTTTAATTATCAAAATATCCTTTTATATAGAAATCCTTCAAGGGTTAGATAATATTTTAGTTTATGTAATATATGTTACCAATTTAATAAATTTTTATTAATTAGACTAAATAATATTTTTATGCACTTGTATTTGTATACTACACATTGCTTAAAACCAATCTATTTTAACAAGCATACCATATTTATTATAACAGTCAAAAATATAATTGTATCACTTCTGAAAATACAATAAAATAAACTTTGTTATAAACCTGTATTCGGTCTAAGCTTTGCTCACAGTCTTTGAAAATGTAACTGATTAAGTAATTTAGAAAAGATAAAAGCCTGCAAATAAAATTTACAGGCTCTATTTATTCATCTTTAATAAGTAAGATATAATAAATCAAATCATTATTTAACTACTTTCAATTCTAAGCCATCATACCTAATAATAAAAACTCCTTGATTAATTATACTCCCGGAAGTATTTTCAATAAAATTATATTTAGTAGCTAACCTTTGTGAAGTACCTTGGTTAATTAAATCTGAGTTTGTTGCCAAGCGCATTAATATATCATACGTTATATCAAAACCCTCAATTGCATATTTAGAGGGGTACGTATAATAAGTCTTTTTATATTTATTTTTAAAATATATAAAATCCTGTGATTCTACATTTAAATATGTTGAAGTAGGATAATAAAAATTAACTCTTGCCAAAAAATTATTATCAATTTTATCAAAGTTTTTACCTTTTTGAAATGCAAATAGAGTAATCTTATTTTCAACTGGTAATACTCCTAAATTATTGACTACATCTGCTACAAGCACCTTATCATTACCAATCAATAAAATCCAGTTTTCTCTATTTTCATCAATTGCCTTTTTAAAAACATCCAGTTTAATATATCCCTTTTCTGGTTTTATAATTGTTATTTCCTGTAAGGTATCCAAAGCTTTTATTTCTTTAATCAAAACTTTATAATTTGTATTGGGCTTATCAACTTCTTCTGTAATGATAACTAATTTTTGATTGGAATAACTTGATTTGATATACTGTAACATTTCTAAAGCTAATTGCTCTTTAGTTGGAACTTCCTGAACCAAATTGATATTATTAATTTTTGAGTGATCTTTAGATGATATTGGCGAAACTATTAAAGCTTTGTTGAATTGTAAGTTTTCAGAAACAGCTTTTACATTTTTTAAAAACATAGGACCAATAACAACATCAAAACCCTCAAATTCACTTTTATTACTTAATTTATTACTTACATATTTGCTGTTTTCAGTATCATAAACCTTCATATGTACTGATAATCCTTGATTTTTTAATGAATCAATTGCAAGTAAAGCCCCAAAATAAAAATCAGTAGTAATATTAAATAATCTGTCTTCAAAATTTAAGCTATCACGTTTGGTTTGAAATGGCAACATCATAGCAATTCTTAGTTTTATATCTTCTAAAACCTCATCAGCAAAAGCTTCATTATTCTCTTCACTTCTATTTGGAATTTTTATAAGCATACCTTCTTTTACACCCTCAATTAATAAAGGATTAGCATTAAGAAGTTCTTCTTGAGAAATTTGAAATTCATTGCTTAAACTATAAAGTGTTTCTAATTTTTCTACTTTATGAACAGTAAAAGCTGCATCTGAATTTTCAATTGATTTTTCTTTTGGAACAATAATAACATCATCTATTTGTAATCCGTCCTTTTTTATTTTTGGATTTAACTCTTCTAAATATGTAATTGAAATACCAAAATTACGAGCTATACTATATTTAGTTTCTTTTGGTTTTACAAGGTAAGGTTGCGTGTTTTTTTCTTTTGAAGAAATCTCAACTTCATTTATAAGCAAAGGAATTTTTAAAACATGTCCTTGTTTTAAAACTTCATTTAATAAAAACGGATTCAATTTGTTTAATTCAGCATTTGATACTTTATACTTTTGTTGAATACTGTAAAGTGTTTCTTTATTCCAAACCTCATGATAAATATAATTATCAACAACTATATCTTTTAAAGTAATCGGACTCAAATCAACCTTATCATTATCCAATAAAGGATCATAATTTTTATTTGGTATTATTATTAAATCATTTGTTTTAACATCCTTATCAATATCAGGATTTAATTTAAGTAAATTATATGGTGTTTCAGAAAGCTTTTTTGCAATACTTTGAATAGTTTCACCTTCTAATACTGTATAAGTAATATACTTTTTTTGTTGTGCAAAAATTGAAGATATTCCTAAAAAAAATAAGAATATTATTAGTTTAATATTTTTCATTTAAAAATCAAATTATACATTTAATAACTAATAAAAATTGAAGTTATTTTAATTCAAATAAATATTCACTTATTTTTTTGAAAGACAAAATTACAAAAAAACAGATAGTTATTTTGTTTTACTATGTTTGTATATTAGTTATTGGCTTTTTGCTCTTCGTTATTGACACTACTCAAAATGCTTCTTTCTCCTTTCTTCTTTTACCTTTTTACTTTAAACCTAACTACTCCCACTCAATAGTTGCAGGAGGTTTTGAGCTAATATCATAAACAACTCTATTAACTCCTTTTACACCATTTATAATTTTATTGGAAGTCTCTTGTAAGAATTTATAAGGTAAATCTACCCAATCTGCTGTCATACCATCGGTTGATTCCACAGCACGTAGGGCAACAACTTTTTCATAAGTACGCTCATCACCCATAACGCCTACTGAATTTACAGGTAACAACATTGCTCCTGCTTGCCATACATCATTATATAAATTCCATTTTTTTAATCCTTCAATAAAAATAAAATCAACCTCTTGTAAAATTCTAACTTTTTCAGCTGTAATATCTCCTAATATCCTTATACCCAAACCTGGTCCCGGATAAGGGTGACGACCTAACAATTCAGAGTCAATTCCCATGCTCTTCCCTACTCTCCTTACCTCATCTTTAAAGATCATCCGTAAAGGTTCCACAATTTTTAATTTCATATAATCAGGTAAACCACCTACATTATGATGTGATTTAATGGTTGCTGATGGACCTCCAGTGACAGAAACTGATTCAATGACATCGGGGTAAATAGTACCTTGAGCTAACCATTTTACATTTTCAATTAAATGTGCTTCATCATCAAAAACTTCAATAAAAGCATTGCCAATAGCTTTTCGTTTTTTCTCGGGATCAGAAATTCCTTTTAATTTATCTAAAAAACGATCAGACGCATCTACACCTTTTACATTTAGTCCCATATGTTTGTATTGATCTAATACGCTTTCAAATTCATTTTT
>DAOVTC010000073.1 GCA_030633285.1 Flavobacteriaceae bacterium | reverse complement strand
TTAATGAATGTCATCAATTCGGCATCAAAATTCGGAATTACAACATTAATATTTTCTTTTTCCTGAATATATTTAAATCTTTCTAACATGGCATCAAAACCACTTGTAGGATAAGGTATTTGATAAACTTTATCTACCATATCATCCATATAAATGCCGGGCTCTAAAATTTCATAAGCTAATCCTATAATTCTTACATTATAAAATTCACTTTCTTTTAAACCTCTGATTACTGCAATTCCAGGCCCAGGACTATCAATAGCATTAAGAGCTGTAACAGCTATAGTTATGTCTTTTTTGTTTTGCATAACTACTCTTCAATTAGGTTGAATTGATTTAAAATTCTTAAAAAATCATCTAAGTCTTTTTCACAAGTTGTTGCATCTATTTCATAGTTTTTAACTACAGATTCAATAATCTCTTCAGTTGAAGTTTTGGTTTTTAATTGTTTTAAGATGGCTACACCTAAAGAATTTGTTGTAAAGGAAGTTCCAATTTCAGGATTAAAAATAAATCCACTTTCACTAATTGCAATGTTTTTCTTTAATTTCATAATCAAAAGCTTTGAAATATTTAAGTAAAATTAAATCACTAATTTTACATGAGAAAATTTATTTGATGACTTGATTAGATTTTCATCTGAATTGACCAATTTAATCGGTAAACAAAAAAATGGACAACTACTTTTTTATAAAAACTGGCTACAAAATCCAGAAAATTATAATAAATGAAATTATCTATATTGAAAGTATGGGTGATTATGTTCGTTTTTTTCTTGAAGATAAAAAGGTGGTTACACTTTTATCATTATCAAAAATAATTAAACTTCTACCTAAAGAGAAATTTATTCAAATACATAGATCGTATATTATAAATTTTGAAAAAATTAATTTTATTCAAAATAATATTATTAGTATTGGTCAATATCAATTACCCATTAGTAAAAGTAGAAAAAAAGAATTAATGGAAATTATTAATTTAAAATTGCTTTGATAATAAATATCAAATTTTTTATTCTGACTTGATATTAAATTTTTTTATCAATTAGAGCGATTAAATTGAATGCCAACACCAAAAAAAGTTCTAACCTTATTGATATTATTTACCCAAGAGACATCAAAAGTAACAGGACCTAAAAAGGAGTTATACGAAGCCGTAATTCCACCTGATATTAACTTACTAGTTTGTGAAAATTGCCAATCGCCTTTCGGATTAAATGCATCTTCAATATAATCATCAAAATTACCGAAACCAACAGAAGCTATATTCATATGTGGAGTTAAAAAAAGTTTATTAAATGTTTTAATTTGTAGTCCAAGGTTTAACATCATAAATTGAGTAACAACCAATTCACCTTCATTTAATCCAGGGAAAATAAAATCACCTTTTCTCGGTCTTATCAAATTACCACCTAGAGAATAAGAACCTCCGTAACCATATTCAATAAATGAAACATCATCTGACTTTAAATCATCTACAAAAATAAAATTTGTAGATACTCCAAATATTCCAGTTATGTTTTTATGCAAATGCAATCTTTTTTCAAAATCTAAGCCTAACTTGGTAAAACTATTTGTTGCTCCATTAACTCTTGGAATGTTTTCATCAGTAAAATGAATATCCATATCATGGTAGATAGATCTACTTAGCTTAGCATTGAAAAAAGCTCCTTTGGTAGGGAAAAAAGTCAAATCCATGGTGTTGTAAAAATAATGCGCATAAATCTCAAAATTTTTAAAATTGTAATTTTCAAGAAAAAATGGATTGTCAGCAACTTCAGGGTCAACAGTTGGTTTCAATGTCGTGTTTTCATAATTTAAACCAATACCTACATAACTTTTAAGTGGATGAATATTTTTATTGAACTGATTATCAAATTGAAAATACCTATAATCTAAGTCGTCAACATTCTCACCAAGAACATAAAAATTTTGAATTAGTTTTTGTCCAAGTGCTTCAGATCTCCACCACCAATCTTTTTTTTCACCAATATTTTTTTGGTATTGTACTCTAAAACCAGGTTGCTCAGCAATATCGATGCTTATTAAAAATCGTGAGGCATCACCAATAATATTTCTTCCTGTATAATTAACAAATAAGCCAATTCCACGATAAGTGTCATAGTGCAATGATCCTTTTATTTGGTGCTTAGATTTTTCAAAACCTTCAATTTCTAGGTTTACTTTATCACTACCTGATTCAAATGTTGGGTTGAATGTTATTTGGCTAAAGAGTTCAGTTCCCATTGCTCTATTAACACCTTTTTTAATTTCATTTATAGTATATTTTTTATGCGGTATTAAATTCGTTCTTGATTGTACTAAGTCTATATTTCCTTTACTTATGTTTTTATAGGTAAAACTATCAATAAATATTTCTTTTGGAGCTATAGGTAAAATATGAGGTCGTTGGTTATAATTTTTAATTTTTTCTGCTAAAGCAACAAAAGCTTCCATATTTTTATAAGTAGCAATTTTTCCTTGTTCGTAAATTTCTGTGCTTTTTGTAAAATCACCAGTAGAGTAAGTTAAACTGGGTACATGATCTATCAATATATCACAGAGTTCTTGATTAGCAGGATTTTTTATAAGGCTTGTAAGCATGCCAGTTTGAAAAAGAATTGCTGGTATACTTTCTAATTTCTCTTTAGGTTCCATACCTCCTCCAACATCACTACCAATTATAAAATCGAAGCCCATTTCTTTGGCAACATCAACAGGAAAATTGTTAAGTACACCACCGTCTACCAGTAAAGTACCATTATATGGCATAGCTCTAAAAATAGTTGGTATTGACATACTTGCTCTCATGGCAAAAGATATAGATCCATTTTTAAGTACTACTTCCTTGCCATTTACAATATCTGTTGTCATAGCTCTAAATGGAATAGGAAGATCATCAAAGTCATTTATTCTATAAACTGGATATGCATATGTTGAGAAGAATTCTCTAAGGTTTTGATCACTCAGCAATGCAGAACTGATTTTAGGTTTTCCTTTTACCCAGTCAAAATCGACCATGTATTTTTTGTATTCACTTTTTTCTTCTACACCAACATCATTTAAAGAAGTTACACCACCTAAAAGCTCATCCCATTTGGCATTTTTTGTTATAGTAGCAATACTATCTCCAGAGTAACCCATAGCATAAAAACCACCAACAACACTACCCATACTTGTTCCAATAATTAAATCAGGTACTATGCCTAAAGAATCTAAGATTTGTAAAGTCGGAATATGCGCAATTCCTTTTGCACCGCCACCACTAAGAACCAAAGCTATTTTTGGTTTTTTATCTTGAGCAAGAATTAGATGTGGTGATACTATTAATAAACTTAGGATGAAAAATTGAAGAAGTTTTTTCATAATATAAATTCTAGAAATATTGGTTTTATTTAAAATGATATTCAAATTAAAATAAGAAATAAAATGGATAGGTAAATATACTTATTTAAATAAAAAAATATGATTAAATCAATAAATTAAAGAGGCTTTATTCACTTAATGATAACTTGTAAAACAATTTTTACCTAAAAGTTTCGTTGTTTTAAATACTACTATCATTCATAAAAAAATTAAATATAATTGAAAAAGCTAGTTCATGCTATATTTATAATAGTTATGGTTGTAATTATATTGATTACAACCCTTTATTTGATATATACTGGATATACTTATTATAACACACCTTTAGAAGAAAGATTTTATCATTCTCAACATAATTGGTTTAAGCCGAGTGGAATTTATGGTCAAGGTTTGGGCATAATCGGAACTTTTATGATTGTATTTGGTGTAGCAATTTATATTGCTAGAAAAAGGTATGGTTTTTTATCAAAATATATAAGATTAAAATATTTATTAGAGTTTCATATTTTCTTGTGTACACTCGGTCCAATATTAATTCTTTTTCATACAGCTTTTAAATTTGGAGGAATTGTTTCTATTGCTTTTTGGAGCATGGTAGCTGTTGTTTTAAGTGGTGTTATCGGAAGGTTTATTTATATTCAAATTCCTCGTACTATTGAGGGTAGAGAGCTTAGTTTGAGTGAAGTAAAAGATATGAAAATTAACTTAACAAATGTTTTAAGGGATAAATTTAATTTAGAAAATGATATTGTAGAGACGATTGTAAGATTCGCTGATGATCAAAATACATCGAACAATAAAACCACACGAAATTTAAGAAAAGTACTGAAAAGTAATAATTTACCTAAGACTGAAAGAATTTCTATTCTTAAAATGGTTAAAAATGAAATGTCACTTTCCAGAAAAATTGCCAGACTAGAGACAATGCAGAAACTTTTTAAATATTGGCATGTTGCTCATTTACCTTTTGCTTTAATTATGCTCGTTATTTTGGTTATTCATGTAGGAGTTACATTGGCTTTTGGTTATAAATGGATATTCTAATGGAGGTAATTTTAGAACAAGTTTTGGTTTATGGAACGGTGTTTATCTTATGTATAATCACTGTATATTTCTATCTCAAAAAACAAAAAATAAATTCTTTAGAAGTTCAAAGAAAAGTTGTTATTGCTAAAGAAGAAGGATTATTTGAACCAGTTTCACTACATCCATATATTGACCTTAATACTTGTATTGGTAGCGCTGCTTGCATATCAGATTGTCCGGAAAAAGATATTTTAGGTATTGTTGATGGGAAAGCAACAGTTATCAATACTTCTAATTGTATTGGACACGGGGCTTGTTTTCATAGTTGTCCAGTTGAAGCAATATCACTTCGTATTGGTACAGAATCAAGAGGAGTAGATTTACCACATGTAAATGAAAAATTTGAGACAAACACTAAAGGTATTTATATTGCCGGAGAATTAGGAGGAATGGGCTTAATTAAAAATAGTGTTGAGCAAGGACAACAGGCTATTGAAAGTATGGTGAAAAATAAAAAACCGTCTAAAGAAAATGTAATTGATGTCATAATTGTAGGAGCAGGCCCTGCTGGTATTTCGGCTACACTAGCTGCTAAAAAACACGGTTTAACTTCCATTACTTTAGAGCAAGATTCTTTAGGAGGAACGGTTTATACTTTTCCAAGAGCAAAGGTAGTTATGACATCACCAATGAATTTACCTTTATATGGCAAGGCAAAGTTACATGACACCTCAAAAGATGAATTACTTCAACTTTGGAATAAAGTAATAAATGAACACGATATAGAAATTATTGAAAATACTAAGGTTGAAGATATTATTCCCATACAAAATGATACATTTAAAATTAAAACAAATAATGGCAAAGAATACATTTGTAATAATGTACTACTTTCAATAGGAAGAAGAGGAAGCCCTAGAAAATTGGGTATTCCTGGAGAGGAATCACAAAAAGTAGCGTACAGATTATTAGAACCTGAAAGAATTTCTGGTAAAAAAATAATAGTTGTGGGTGGTGGTGATTCAGCAGTTGAATCAGCCATGTTATTGAAGGGTGATAATGAGGTGATTCTTTCTTATAGAAAAGATAAATTTGCCAGAATTAAACCTAAAAACAGAGAAAAAATAACTGAAGCAATAGCTGATCATTCTCTTAAAGCTATTTTTGATTCTAATTTAGTGTCTTTAAATGATCAATCTGTAACTATTAAAGTAAATGGAGGGGATGAGCCAAGAGTGTTAGAAAATGACTTGGTGTATATTTTTGCAGGAGGAGAATTGCCCACGAAGTTTTTACAAAATGCAGGTATTGAAATTACTAAGCGTTTTGGACATATAATGAAAAAACATAAATAATTCATTTGAATAGATTTTTAAAACATATTATTTTGATTTTTTTACTGATTGTTTCTTTTAATAGTTACAGTCAGATATCCCCAGGAGATTTATCACAAGCTCATGCAGAGCTAGAAGGTATGAGTAATTGTACATTATGCCATGATTTAGGCGAAAAAGTATCTAATGAAAAATGTTTGGATTGCCATGATGAAATACAATCACTTTTAGATCAAAATAGTGGATATCATGCCAATTCAAAAGTTGTGAAAAAAGACTGTTTTGAATGTCATAATGATCACCACGGC
>DAOVTC010000018.1 GCA_030633285.1 Flavobacteriaceae bacterium | reverse complement strand
TTTTTGAGTTTTGCGCAACCTCCTTTAAAATAACCAGTAATTCAGCACCATCCTTTTTTATTGGGCTTGTAAATGTATCCCATGCACTACGTTTAGCTTGTCTGACTTCTTTTTTAGCTTCTTTTTCAATAGCAATAAGTTTAGATTCATCATCTACAAAACGAATTACATTTCCTTCTTCATCTTCAATTTTATAATTCAATATCCATTCACGCATTTTAGAATTACAGTCAATGCTTTTTTCGTATTCTAATCTTTCTCTACTTTTGTAACGTTCATGTGAACCTGATGAAGAATGCCCTATAGGTTGCATTAAATCAGTAACGTGGATAATCACAGGTATATGGTTTTCTCGTGCTATTTTTCCTGCTTTTTCATAAACATCAATTAGTGCAGAATAATCATAACCCTTTACAGTAAAAATTTCAAAACCATTAGTTCCTTCTTCTCTTTGGAACCCTTTTAATATTTCAGAGATATTTTCTTTTGTAGTATGATATTTAGCAGGAACTGAAATACCATATTCATCATCCCAAATACTAATAATCATTGGTACTTGAAGTACTCCGGCAGCATTAATAGTTTCCCAAAATAAACCTTCACTGGTACTTGCATTACCAATGGTACCCCATGCTACTTCGTTTCCTTTATTTGAAAATTTAGTAAAATTCTCTAAACCTTTTACATGACGATAAATTTTAGAGGCTTGAGCTAGCCCCAGTAAGCGAGGCATTTGCCCTGCAGTACAAGAAATATCAGCACTGGAATTTTTTTGTTCCATTAGGTTTTTCCATGTACCATCTGCATTTAAAGAATGGGTAGCAAAATGATTATTCATTTGTCTTCCTCCAGACTCAGGAGCTTGTTCTATATCTGTATCACCATAAAGATTAGCAAATAATTGTTGTGCGGTTAAAGCACCTATACCCATCATAAAAGTTTGATCACGGTAATATCCTGATCGCCAATCTCCATTTTTAAATGCTTTTGCCATTGCCAATTGAGGGACTTCTTTACCACCACCAAAAATTCCAAATTTTGCTTTTCCAGTAAGTACCTCTCTTCGACCAAGTAAACTACATTCTCTACTAATTAATGCTATTTTATAATCATTTAAAACTTCATTTTTAAATTCTATAAAAGATAATTTTTGCGAAGATTCTGTAGTACTATTTATCATGAATTTTGGACCTTTTAGGTTTTGCAAATATACAAATTATATAGCAAAAATATTTTAGATTAACTGTATGAGAGCTAGTGAGGTATTTAAATATGTTATTATTCAAAAATAAGAATATGGCAAAATACAAGCATATATTTTATAAAATATCTAATTTAAATATTTAGTAAAAGCCTCGTTTTATGAAATTGTATATTCTTTTAGGACTAAAAGTTAAAACAAAACGAATTTTACTGCTGTAATTTGGTAAGCTGGGTTCAAATCCTAAACTTGATTGTAAAGGAAAGTATACTTCTAGAATATTGTGAACAAAATTTAACCTTATTCCAGTATCATATCTAAAATAAGCATTTTCGTTATAGTTTTTAACGAATCCACCATCAACATAAGCTTCAACCCATCGCCAAATACCGATACTTGCATTTGTTGAAAATAACCATTGGTTTGCAAATTGGTTTTCAAAAATTGATTTAAATCCTCCTTCTGCAATAATTATTTGTTGGCTAAAAATGCCAGAGTCTTCTGATCTTCCTAGATAACTGTAATCAAAAAGGTAATCACTAGGTCTGTCAAGAGCGAAACTAAAAAAATCACTTTCTGTATCATTATGTAGAAATGTTCCAAAAAACATACGAAAATCAAATTGTCTATTTTTATCTGTTAATTTTCTATATCTAATATCAAATGAAAGTTTACTAAAATCATTTGAATATTGAAAATCTGCAAAATATCTTAAATCTTTGATAATATCAGGTTTAGAATAGCCATATCTAATGTCAAATACATTGTATTTGTATATTTCTGGGTTTTCAATAACTAGTGGAAGTTCTTTATCAACAACAACATAACGAGCAATTAATGATTTTCCCCCTACATCTCGTAAGCTATTTCTATTAAAATCAATTTGAACAAAAGGTGTAAATTTATTAAAAGCCAGATCCTGATCATAATGAGATTTACTTCCTACCAAACCTGCACGATAACGGTATACTGATGTGTTTTGCGGCAAATATTCATAGAATAATGAAATTGATCCTGTTAAAGTTTTACTCTTAAAACCATAAGTTGGAGTTATATTGAATAACCATTTTTTCTTAAAAAGTGCTTGATTATATAAATCTGGCCCTAGAAGTAAACCGTCATAAAAATTATAACCAAAGAACAAATTATAAAATATTTGATTGTAATAAGGATCTTCAACATCTTTAAAAAATGTAAATTTTAATGGGCGGTTTAATAATTTTTTATCTAATTTTTTCCAATTATTTCTTAAATTTAATTCGGGATATAAATATTCATAATTTAATGAGAGTCTATCAATATCTTTATTTGGAATGGTTATTATTTTTAGAGAATCAATATTTTCTATCCATTGTTTAAATATTATAGATTTATTATTAATACCGTATAAAGTAACTGGAGCTGTAAAATTGCTAATATTTTTAATATAAACTTTTGTTGAATCTTTATCTTGTTCAATCTTATCAATAGTGTAATCAATTTTTTTGTCGGTTTGTAGATAATCATTAAAAAACCAATTTAAATTTTTATTGGTTTTCGATTGGAGTATTTCATTAAAATAAACACTTTTAGTTAGTTGCAATGAACTTTTGTTGTAAAATTCTTGTAAACTATTTTTTATAATACTGTCTTTTATATATTCATCTAAATACCGAATACCCAGCCCAGCTTTATACTTATTTACAATTTTACGGTTGAAATTAGATAAGGAGTCAGTTTGCGTTTGTAGTGATTGATCTAAATTTTTTCTAGCAGAAAATTGGTAAACAAAAGGATATTTTCCATTAAAATCTAATTTGGCAATATTGTAGCTTTTAATTCCCCAAATATTTGATATATTACCTATAGCTTTTGTTTCGGGGTAATACATGCTTACATATTTCATCATAAGAAATATTTGGATTCCATCAACCAGCCATGAATCTTCACGTTTATTTACAATTAAAGTATTTTCAATATATCTATTTGTTAATGCTTTGAACATTTTGATATCCCATTCAAAAACATCAGTAAAAGGAGTAAGCATTTTAGGTAGCTGATTAAGCCCGTAAACAGGATTTTTTAAATAAGTTATGTCATTAACCAATAGTTTATCATGAGGGTATTTTCCTAAGTAATTTTCAATAAAATCTAATTGCCTGTTAAGAACATCTGTTTTAATATTTTCAATTAATTTATTACTCTTTAAATTAGAAATTATTTCAAGCGAATCTGTTTTATAAATGGAAAAATTATTTATTAATTGAATATTTAATTCAATGTCAACTCTATTACTACCTTTTAATTGATATAGAACAAAATTATTTAAAATTTCAACCTTACTTCGTAAGTCAGAATGTAAAGTGTAGCCTAAAGGTATTTTAAAATTTATTTTATAATTTGACGGATTCATATAAAAATCATCCATGTCTAAATTACTCATTAATTGCCACTTGCCATTGTAAACTGCCGGAGCTAAATACCAATAGCGTAAATTGTAATTATTGAAATTAAATCCATATCTGGTATATTTATCAATGGGTATTTTTACTGTATATTTTGTAGATATTATTACCGAATCGTTTGGTTTTAATGTTTGTGGTAAGTTTATTTTAACAATATCAATGGCTTTTTCTAATTCTTTCCATTTTACAGATTGATTATTGCATTTGATATTTTGAATTTCAGAATACCCTCGTTTATCAATTTTTGCAAAATACAAGCTTTTATCATAGTTTTCAATCAACCTTTTCGAAAGTAAGGTATGTCTGTTTTTATAAGCATTTGCCCAATTTTGTAAGTAAATGGTATCTAGATTTACATTCGAATTATTATAATAAATAATTTCTTGACTAATTTTAATTTGGTTAGTCTCTGTTAATAATTCAGCAGTTATATTTATTTCATTAGTTTGTGAATGGCTTTCAAAAAAAAATGAAAGAAAAAATAATACCAATATGTATTTTGAAATATTCAATTTTTAATTTATTAAATTTTAAAGTCCATCAATTATTGGTTATTTAAATAATTTTTACTTGAAAAAAATCAACATTTACAGGAAAAAGGCTTTTAATAATACTTTTAGTTTAATTCTAGAAATTAGGACTTAAATGATGTTTTTTATAAAAATTATTTATTATTTCTATAACTTCATCAGAAGTGTCAACAATAGTAAATAAATCAAGATCTTTTTTACTTACATTTTGATATTTTTCAAGTAAAGTTTTTTTAATCCATTCTAATAAACCGTTCCAATATTCACTTCCAACCAATATTATAGGGAATTTACCTATTTTTTTAGTTTGAATTAATGTGATTGCTTCAAATAACTCATCTAAAGTTCCAAAACCTCCAGGCATA
This sequence comes from Flavobacteriaceae bacterium, assembly GCA_030633285.1. The sequence goes on along the minus strand of DAOVTC010000018.1, from coordinate 6,508 downwards.
GCAACGAATCCTTGTGCATATTTTACAAACATTACTTTACGTACAAAAAAGTAATCAAAATCTAAACTTTTATCACTATCGATATAGGCATTATCGTGTTGTTCAAATGGTAAATCGATATTCAGTCCCACTGAAACACCACCACCGCGGTTAGCTCCTTTGTTACCTGCCTCCATAATTCCAGGTCCACCACCTGTAATTACACCATAACCATTTTGTGTTAACTTATAGGAAATATCCTCAGCTAATTTATAATATTTGTCTTCTGGTTTCGTTCTTGCAGAGCCATATACACTAACGCAGGGGCCTATTCTACTTAGTTTTTCGTAGCCATCAACAAATTCACTCATGATTTTAAAAATAGCCCATGAATCGTTAGTTTTTATTTCATTCCAGGTTTTTTGTTTTAGTTTTTCACGTATTCTTTTATCTTCATTTGGACTCATATTCTTTATTATAATGGGTTATTTATTTAGTTTTAAAGCAATTTATAAAAATAATTCTTTTTTTAAGAATTTTGCAGTATAGCTATCTTTGTTTTTAATTATTTCCTCAGGAGTACCAGTACAGATAATATCACCACCTTCTTTTCCACCTTCTTTTCCTATGTCAATAATATAATCACATAGTTTTATTACATCTAAATTATGTTCAATAACTAGTACCGTATTACCTTTATTTGCTATTTTATTTAATACTTTCATTAAAACACTGATATCTTCAAAATGCAATCCGGTGGTTGGTTCATCTAAAATATAAAAAGTATTTCCGGTATCTTTTTTTGATAATTCAGCTGCAAGTTTTATCCGTTGTGCTTCTCCTCCAGATAATGTTGTAGATTGTTGACCAAGAGTTATATACCCCAATCCAACATCCTGGATGGTTTTTAATTTGATATATATTTTTGGTATATTTTTAAAGAATTCTACGGAATCATCAATTGTCATATTTAACACATCAGAAATTGATTTCCCTTTATATCTAATTTCTAGTGTTTCACGAGTAAATCTTTTCCCTCGACAAGTTTCACATTCTACTTCAACATCTGGTAAAAAATTCATTTCAATAACTCTAACACCACCGCCTCTACAAGTTTCACATCTACCATCTTTAACATTAAATGAAAACCTACCAGGTTTATAACCTCTTATTAATGCTTCGGGTGTTTTGGCAAATAAACTTCTTATTTCACTAAAAACCCCTGTATAAGTTGCAGGATTTGATCTGGGTGTTCTACCAATAGCTGTTTGATTTATATCAATAACCTTGTCAATGTGTTCTAATCCTTTTATTTTTTTATAAGGTAAAGGTTTTTTAACTGCTTTGTAGATATGTTGATTTAAAATAGGGTAGAGGGTCTCGTTTATTAAAGTAGATTTACCACTTCCTGAAACCCCGGTAACACCTATTAATTTTCCTAAAGGGATTTTTAAAGTTACATTTTTTAAATTATTGCCAGTTGCACCAGTTAAAATGATTTGTTTACCATTTCCTTTGCGTCTTTTTTTAGGGATTTCAAAAAACTTTAAACCATTTAAATAGGATGCAGTTAAAGTTTTTCCCTTTAATAACTCTTTTGGTGTACCAATGCTAACAATTTCACCTCCATGTTTTCCAGCTTCCGGACCCATATCAATTACATAATCAGACGTTATCATCATATCTTTATCATGTTCAACTACTATAATAGAATTACCAATATCACGTAATTTTTTTAAAGATTTAATTAATTTTTGATTGTCTTTTTGATGGAGTCCGATACTTGGTTCATCTAAAATATATAATACACCAACTAATTGTGATCCAATTTGAGTAGCTAGACGAATTCGTTGAGCTTCACCTCCTGATAATGTTTTTGAACCACGGTTTAAGGCTAAATAATTTAAACCCACATCTAATAAAAACTGAATTCTTGTTTTGATTTCTTTAATGATTTCAGAACCAATTATGATTTGTTTTTCATTTAATTTATCAGAAACTTTTTCAAACCATATAGCTAAATGTGAAACATCCATCTCTGTCAATTCAGCAATAGATAATTGATTGACTTTAAAGTGTAATGCTTCTTTTTTTAATCTACCACCATTACAAACATCACATTCAACTTCATCCATAAAGTTTTTTGCCCAGCGTTTAATTGAGCTGGAATCACTATCATTATATTGATTTAAAATAAAATTATTTATTCCTTCAAAATCAATTTCATAACTTCTTGTTATTCCTAAATCTTTTGATTCTATTTCAAACTTTTCATTACCGCCATAAAGTATAATTTCTATTGCTTGTTTTGGGATGTTTTTGACAGGATCAGAAAGTGAAAAAGAAAATTTATCAGCAATATGACTTAACTGTTTAAAAATCCAAGAATTTTTTTGTTCACCAATCGGAGCTATTGCACCATTTTTGATAGATATATTTTTATTCGGAATTATTTTGTCCAAATTTATTTTGTGTACTCTTCCTAATCCATTACAATTTTCACAAGCTCCTTTTGGTGAGTTAAATGAAAAGGAATTTGGTTCAGGTTTTGGGTAAGAAATTCCAGTTGTTGGGCACATTAAATTCCTGCTAAAATATCTTGGTTTTATTAATGATTCTTGTTGCTCAGCGTTGATTACCATTAAAGTTTCATCACCGTGATACATTGCCGTTTTAATACTTTCATTTAAACGTTTTTCAGAATTCTCATTAATAAACAAACGATCAATAATTATTTCAATATCATGTGTTTTGTACCTGTCTAAACGCATGCCTTTTATAATTTCTTTAATTTCTCCATCAACACGAACTCGTACAAATCCTTGTTTTGAAATTTGTTCAAATAACTCTCTATAATGCCCTTTTCGAGATTTAATTACTGGAGCGAGTATGATTATTTTTTGATTGAAAAAATCTTTTGAGATGAGTTCTTTGATTTGCTCATCATTGTAGCTAACCATTTCTTCATTAGTATTGTACGAGTATGCTTCTCCAATACGTGCATATAACAATCTTAAAAAATCATAAATTTCAGTAATTGTTCCAACAGTTGATCTCGGACTTTTACTGGTAGTTTTTTGTTCAATGGCAATTACGGGAGATAAACCGTCAATTTTATCAACATCAGGTCTTTCTAACCCTCCAAGAAATTGTCTGGCATAAGCTGAAAAAGTTTCAATATACCTTCTCTGGCCTTCGGCATATATGGTATCAAAAGCTAAAGACGATTTTCCGCTTCCACTTAAACCAGTAATAACAACTAGTTTTTCTCTGGGAATCTTAACATCAATATTTTTTAAGTTGTGAACTCTAGCTCCTAAGACTTCAATATATTCTTGTTCTTTTGCCATAAATTATTTTAGAAAAGATGCAAATTTAAACAAATGATATTTATTTGTGAGACTCTAAAAAATTAAATTAAATTTTTTAGTTAATCGAACCTACCTGCTGTAGGCAGGCTAATTCTGCTCTTGTTCTATTTTAATTCGGGATACTTCGATGTTTAATATGTATTAATTTTAAAAACTTTTGACTTTTGACTTTCAATTTTTAACTTAATTTGATAAATTGCAACAAAAACACTGAACCATGAGTTTTATTCATTCTATTCGTCATTTTTTTGAAGTTAGAGGGTTTGATGTGTCTTCAAGATTGGCTGATAAATTAGGAATGAGAGCAACTAATGTTAGGTTGTTTTTTATTTACATTTCCTTTTTTACTGTTGGCTTATCATTTGGCTTATACCTTACTTTAGCTTTTTTACTAAGATTAAAAGATATGATTTATACCAAACGAAGTTCAGTTTTTGACTTATAGATTATGAATTTATTTCAATCAAAATTTTATAGAGCAGTAGTAGCACTCGTTCTTTTAATCATTATTGGAGTTGTTGGTTATATGAATCTATCAAATGATAGTTTTGTAAACGCTTTATATATGACAGTGATTACGGTAACTACTGTTGGTTTTGGAGAAGTACACCCTTTAAATCAAGAAGAAAAATTATTTACAATTTTCCTCATATTTATGAGTCTTATAATTATTGGTTATGCTGTTTCCGTTTTAACAGAATATATTACAAGTGATGAGTTGTTTAAAATCCTTAAATTAAAAAAAGTGCAAAAAAAAATTGATAAACTTAAAAAGCATACTATTGTTTGTGGTTATGGCAGAAATGGTAAGCAAGCGGTTGCCAGACTAAGAAGTCATGGTAAACTTTGTGTGGTTATTGAAAGTGATATAGAACTCATCAAGGAAATTGAAAGTGAAAGAGTATTATGTGTAAGAGGTGATGCAACTGACGATGTGATTTTACAGATTGCAGGAATTGATCATGCAACAAGTTTAATCACAACATTACCATCAGATGCCAATAATTTATATGTAGTTCTTTCAGCGAGGCAATTAAATGCAAATTGTAAAATTGTAAGTAGAGCATCCAATGATTCCTCTTATAGTAAATTAAAAATCGCTGGAGCAAATAATGTTATTATGCCCGATAAACTCGGAGGAGCGCACATGGCATCGCTTGTTATTACGCCAGATATTATGGAATTTATAGATAGACTTTCTATTGAAGGAGAAAGTTCTACAAACTTAGAAGAAATTTTAATTGAAAATTTACCCAAAGAATATCAATCAAAATCTATTTTGGATTTAGATTTACGAAGAAAAACAGGGTGTAATGTTATAGGTTTTATCACGCCCGATAAAGATTATATTATAAATCCAGAAGCAACTATGAAATTAATTCCCAATTCAAAATTAATTGTTTTAGGAAAACCAGAAGAAATTGAAAAATTAAATCAATTGTTTTAGAACCCACCTTAAGTTGAAAAAAATAATTATAACAGGAAGTAATGGTTTGTTAGGACAAAAATTAGTTAAACTCCTATTAACGAAAAAAACTTATGAAATTCATGCTTTGTCCAGAGGAGAAAATCGCATGATAAATACTAAAGGTTACACCTATTATAATGTAGATATTACCCAAATAAAAATATTAACCAATTTGGTTAATAAAATTCAACCCCATTATATTATTAATACTGCTGCAATGACTAATGTAGATGTCTGTGAATTGCATAAAGATGAATGTGATACAATAAATGTTGATGTAGTTAATACTTTATCGAAGATTTGTAAAAAAAATAAGATTCATTTAATTCATATTTCAACCGATTTTATTTTTGATGGAGAAAAGATAGGTTACTATACAGAAGAAGATAAACCTAATCCGGTAAATTATTATGGTTTATCAAAATTGAAATCAGAAAAAATCATTATAAGCGCTAAAATTAAGTATACAATTTTGCGCACAATTTTAGTGTATGGTTTAGTAGATAGAAATGACAGGAGTAATATAGTACTTTGGGTAAAAAAATCAATTGAGAATAAAGATAAAATTAATGTTGTAACTGATCAATATCGGATGCCAACTTTGGTAGATGATTTAGCAGAAGCATGCATACTAGCAATTGAAAATAATGCAATAGGAATATATAATGTATCTAGCAACCAACTTTTAAGTATTTATGAAATTGCAATAGAGGTTGCAAATGCATTTGATTTAGATAAAAATTTTATTAATTCTATAGAAACTACGCAATTAAATTTACCTGCAAAGCGACCTTTTAAAACAGGGTTTGATTTAAATAAGTCAATAAGTCAATTAAAATTACCTTCCTATTCTTTTAAAGAGAGATTACAAGTTTTTAAAAATCAGCTAGCTAGCTATGAAGGGGGTTTATTAGAGTAAAAGAACTTTAAATTTGTTAATAACTTTGTTGCGATTTTTGTTTTTTACTTATAACTTTTAGTTTACATTTGCAATCCCAAAAATATTGGGTAATTACAGTTCAAAATTCACTTTTATCGATTACAAAAAAAAAGTTTAATTTTTATTTGTTGGAATGGAAAAAAGGTTTTAATTTTGCACCCGCTTTGAGAGACAGTAAATGTAGAGGAAGAGAAAGCGTAAGATTTGGTAGGTTTAGATTTACTAAATTAATAGAATAAGAAGTTCATTGAAAATATTGAAAGATTGACAGCGTAAAAATAGAGTAGAATTACTTGTTTTTTTTAGGTTTAGAGATAAGCTTAAAAATACCAAGATATTTTTTTTGAGAAGCCTTCATCGGAAAGAAATTTAAAATTTATATACGATGAAGAGTTTGATCCTGGCTCAGGATGAACGCTAGCGGCAGGCTTAACACATGCAAGTCGAGGGGTAACAGGGTTTAGTTTACTAGATTGCTGACGACCGGCGCACGGGTGAGTAACGCGTATACAATTTACCTTTTACAGGAGAATAGCCCAGAGAAATTTGGATTAATGCTCCATGGTATTATTGATTGGCATCGATTAATAATTAAAGATTTATCGGTAAAAGATGAGTATGCGTCCTATTAGCTAGATGGTAAGGTAACGGCTTACCATGGCGACGATAGGTAGGGGTCCTGAGAGGGAGATCCCCCACACTGGTACTGAGACACGGACCAGACTCCTACGGGAGGCAGCAGTGAGGAAT
>DAOVTC010000004.1 GCA_030633285.1 Flavobacteriaceae bacterium | reverse complement strand
TACAAAGATGGTGAAATGAAATGGCGTCAAACTGGTCATCAAGATGCAAATACTTTAATTAGTTTGGTACAGCAGTATGTGTGATAAAGTAAAAAGATTAAAGTGAAAAGGAGTAAGAAGGATTTTTGCTTATTGCCTAAGCTCACAAAGTTTTAAAAATATATCCTTTTTTAGTAAAATATTCTAATGTTTTTGGTAGTGTATATTCTAAGTTTTTAAAAGCTTTTTCACTGTCATGGAAAACAATAATACTTCCATTATTTACATTTTTAGTAACATTTTGTAAGCAGCTTTCTTTATTAAGATTTTGATCAAAATCGCCACTCAAAACATCCCACATTATAATTTCATAACCTTTATTGATTAATGTTTTAGATTGTTTTGAACTTATCTTCCCATAAGGTGGGCGAAATAAATTAGTCACTAGTTGTTTGTTGTTTGATGGTGGTTTTACATCGGTCTTTGGTCTTTGGTCTTCTATCTTTAGTCTTTTAATTAAATTTTTAGTTTTTTCAATATTTTGCAGATACTCGTAGGTATTCGTTTTCCAACCCTGCAAATGATTAAATGTATGATTACCAATGGCATGGTTTTGATTAATGATTTCTTTAAAAATATCTGGATATTTTGATATATTATCTCCAATACAAAAAAAGGTAGCTTTGGCATTAAATTTTGCTAAAGTTTGTAAAACCCACGTTGTGATTTCAGGAATAGGACCATCATCAAAAGTGAGATAGATTTCCTTTTTATCAGTTGCAATTTTCCATGTATAATTATCAAAATATTTTTGAATAATTATTGGTGTTTTTGCAAAATAATATTTCATTTATTTTTCTTCTAAAACTTCTTCTAATAAAGTAACAGAAGCCATAAACTCATCTTTCAATATTTGCGTATATTCTTCATTGTCATATTCTTGAGAGGTAGCTATTATATATCTATATAAATCCAGTGTACCTTCTAAGTCACCAAAGTTTCTAGAAAATTCATTAGAATCCAATCCACTATAGTATGTTATTTTTTCTTGGAAATTATTTACTAAGAAATCAACTATTTTTCTAGCTTTTTCTGGTTTATTGATTTTGTAATACGATTCAATATGGCCAATAACCAAACGATAATATCCATATTTTTCAATTGGCATTTTCTCAACAGATATATCAAGAATCTCCTCTGCTTTATCAAACTCACCTTCTTTGATTAGTTCATCAGCTAATCTACCTAAGCTGTTTCTAAATGAAATACTATTTTTTCTAGTCTCAGGATCAACATAAATATTGCTATTTGAATTTTTGAAAGTCCACTTTTTAACATGAGCGTACATGGTATCAGTATCTATTCTACCCATATCCATAAAGCTTTTATTTTTAATTGGAGTTTTAATAGGTACAAATTTATAAGCTAATCCGTCTAATTGTAAATAATCTTTAAGCCATATATATTCTTCAGCAGCTTGAGCTCCTCCGGTAAAATAAATTGGTCGTTCCCAATTGCTATTTGCTAAAATATCAAGCATTAATATCCTATTTTTTACTAAAGCAGCTTCTGAAATTTCAAAATCAATATAAGGAACTATCAATGCTGAATCTTTAGCAGCAACTATTCCATTTTTAAGTACAGCATCTTTATCAACCATTAACCTGATTTTATTGGTTGGATATACTTTTTCAGGATGCCCATTTTCTTCAAAATCAATTGATGTTCTTGGATCATCACTTTCAATCCAACGCATCAAAAATTTAATGTCAATTACAGAATCTTTAAATTGAGGAAAAGCATAAGGGTAATGATAGGCTACATCTAAAGAACCTTCACGATATTGTTTATGTGTTAATTGTGATGGAATCGGATCAGCTTTATATGTTTTTCTTTTTTGTTGATCGATATACCAATCTTTAGCAAACAAACTGGTATTGATTAATTTAATATCTGTACGATAATTTTCAACTTCTTGCATATACCAAAGCGGGAAAGTATCATTATCACCAATAGTAAACATAATGGCATTCTCTTGACAAGAATCTAAATAAGCTTTTGCATTATTAAAAGTAGAAAATTTACCAGAACGGTCATGATCGTCCCAATTTTCTTTTGCCATAATAGTTGGTACAGCCAATAAACTAATTACAGATATAGCAATTGCCAAGGGTTTTGGTTTGAATTTATCTTTAAATTTTTCATATAATGCTAAAACACCAAAACCAATCCATATGGCAAAAACATAAAAAGAACCAACTACAGCATAATCTCTTTCGCGTGGTTCAAAAGGTTTTGGATTGGTATAAAAAATAATGGCTAATCCTGTAAAGGCAAAAAACAATAAAAGAACATAAAAATTATTTTTATCATTTTTAATATGATATAGCAAACCAATTAATCCTAAAATTAATGGTAAGAAAAAATAGACATTTCTTCCTTTGTTATTTTTAATATCACTCGGTAAATTATTTTGCGAACCTAATCTTATGGTGTCAATAAAATTTATTCCACTAAGCCAATTACCATGGTTATCTAAGTTTCCTTGAATATCATCTTGTCTACCAACAAAATTCCACATAAAATACCTTCCATACATATAGCCAAACTGAAATTGTATCATAAAAGACAAATTTTCACCAAAAGTAGGTCGTCTTTTACTTTTTTGAGGAATTCCAGCTATAGCTTTGTAATTTTGAACAACGCTAGGTGTTGGGTCAACCATACGAGGGATAATTCCTTTGTGTTTATTTGTGTAATTTGGCAATTCACCTTTATAATTATTTACAATAATATATTTGCCGGCTTTTTCGTCTTTTTCATATTTTGGTTTAGAATCTCTAAAAGGATTTGCTTTATCTCTTTCCCCAGTTTCAGAATAATAAGAACCATAAAAAACATTTGCATCACCATATTGTTCTCGATTGTAGTAAGCCAATAATTCACGTGCACTTGACGGATTATTTTCATTAATAGTTGTATTAGCATTTGCTCTTATAGGTAACATTAACCATGATGAAAATCCTATCATGATAAAAAGTACAGATAATAAAAGAAGATTTATTGTAAATTTATTTTTTTTGCGTGTGTATTTTAATCCAAAATAAAATAATGCGACTAAAACAATTCCTGCAATAATACTTCCAGAATTGAATGGTAATCCAATATTATTAACAAAAAATAATTCGGAGACACTAAAAAATCTTAATGTAAAAGGAAATAAGAATTTAAAAACAAAAGCTAAAACCAGTATAGAAATAATATTGGATAAAATAAATTGTTTGGTGTTAAGATTTGGATATTTTTTATAAATATAAATAAAAACAATAGGTGGAATTACTAGCAAAGACAAGATATGGACACCGAATGAAAGCCCCACTATAAAACTGATTAAAAGCAACCATTTATTGCCTCGGGGTTTATCCATTTCTGCTTCCCAATGTAGTCCTAACCAAAACAGTAAAGCCATTAAAAAAGATGACATGGCATATACTTCTGCCTCTACTGCACTAAACCAAAAACTATCAGAAAAAGTATAAGCTAAAGCACCTACTAACCCACTGCCTAAAATTGCAATTGAACTACCTGTTGTAAGCTCTTTTGAAGTTTTTAAAACAACTTTTTTGGCTAAAGCAGTAATAGTCCAAAATAAAAATAAAATAGTAAAGGCACTAGCTAAAGCAGACATAAAGTTTACCATTTTAGCAATTTGAGAGATATCGGAAGTAAACATTGCAAAAAATGCTCCTAACATTTGAAATAAAGGGGCTCCTGGAGGATGGCCTACTTCTAATTTTACGGATGTTGATATATACTCACCACAATCCCAGTAGCTTACTGTTGGTTCGAGAGTTAAAGTATAAGTTATTAATGCAATTAAAAAAGCGATCCATCCTAAAATGGTATTGTATTTTTTATAATCAAATGAAAACATAGTTACAATTTAAAACTGTGGCGAATTTACTAAAAATATATCATGAAGTAAAACGTAAAGTGATAGGTAAGAGTATTAATATAACTTTTAATAGTAAAAATTTCGAAAAATGTTTGCTGAATTAAAACTTTGCTTTAAATTTGCACCCGAAATTGACCCATGGTGTAACGGTAGCACTCCGGTTTTTGGTATCGTCAGTCAAGGTTCGAATCCTTGTGGGTCAACAATTAAAAGGGGATAAACCCACTATAAATCAAGTGTTTGTGGTGGGTTTTTTGTTGTTCTTTACTAGAATTCGAACCCTAAAGTATGAATACTTTTGTTGTTTTAAATAGTTTCTTCTTTTAGTAAATTTTCAATAAGCTTACCAGAATTTAATAATACAACAGTTTCTAAATATTCTTTTTTTTTAGCTTTTCGTTTAATCTCATTAAATTCAGATAAAAACCACTCAATTTGCTCGATAGGTAAATCTAAAAATTTCATTTTTTGTGTTATTTATTGTTAAATATATAACGAAAAAATTAGCATAATATTGGGTTATTAACGTAACATTAATAAATAAAAAAAACCGAGATGAAATTAATCAAATCGGTTTATTACTAATTAATAATTTTTTATCAATTTATATTTTAAAAGTAATTACAGGTCTTATGGCATGATTTGTTAATTCTTGTCCTACACTACCATTAAATAATTGTGATAAACCACTACGACCATGTGTATTCAATGCAATTAAATCTGCATCTATTCCTCTTGAAAAACTTAAAATTCCTTTTTCAATAGAAATATCATTATATATAGTTTTAGTATATTTTGAAATCTTAAAATCTTTAATAAAATTTTTCATTTTCTTTTCAATAGCTTTAGTTGTATTGAAATTATGAATGGTGTTTACGTATAAAAAGTGAATTTTTGCATCAAATAAATTGGCAAAATTAATAACATTTTGGAAAGTTTTTTTACTTTCTTTTTTATAATCAGAGGCAAAAACCATGTCGTTTACAGTAAAATCTTTTTTGTCTTTTTTTACTACTAGAACAGGGACTTCAGAACGGCGTACTACTTTTTCTGTATTTGAGCCAATAAACATTTCTTGTAACCCTGATGCACCTTGTGAACCCATTACAATTAAATCAATTTTATTTTTTTCACTTTCATTAATAATACCTGTAAAAGCATAATGAAATTGAAGAGATTCAACAATTTTTATTCCCTTAAAAAAAGGTAATTTTATAAAATTTTTAAACTTCTCATGAGCTAATTTCATAAAATATATTGATTGGGGTTCACTTCTTATACTACTCATTTCTGCAGGGTCAATAGTATTAATAGGAAGTTCTAACATGTGTACTAAATAAATTTCGCTTCCTGTTTTATTGGCAATATTGGCAGCTACTTTTGCAGCGTATTCAGCTTCTTTTGAAAAATCTACAGGGACTAATATTCGTTTCATAACTTTTTATTAAAAGATTAATAAGTTAAAATTAATAAAAATACTTTAAATAAGAGATGATTTTTGTCATTTTAAAAGGAATTGCTATATTTGCAGCGAAATTTACGACGATTTAGAATTTGAAGGGGACAAAAAGTCCCCTATTTTTATACAAAAAAATGAATTTAGATAAGGTTAAAAAGCTGGTATATGAGGCTATTGAAGAAAATAGTGCTTTATTTTTAATTGATTTAATCTTTTCTAATGATAATGGTATCAAAGTAATAGTTGATGGTGATACAGGAGTTGCATTAAGTGAATGTATAAGAATTAGTAGGCATGTTGAGCATAATTTAGATAGAGAAGAAGAGGATTTTTCTTTAGAAGTAACAACACCAAATATTACGGATCCATTAGTAAATTTAAGGCAGTATAATAAAAATATTGATAGAACTTTGAAAGTTAAAACGGAAACAGAAAGTTTTGAAGGGAAATTAACTGAAGTAAATGAGAATAATATAACTTTACATTGGAAGGCTCGTGAGCCTAAACCAATAGGTAAAGGAAAAGTAACAGTGGAAAAACAAAAAACAATTCCACTAAGTGAAATAAAACAATCAAAAGTGAAGATTATTTTTTAATAATAAAAATATAATGGAAAATATCGCATTAATTGAATCATTTTCAGAATTTAAAGATGAAAAAAGTATTGACAGAGTAACATTAATGGCAATACTTGAAGAAGTGTTTAGATCTGCTTTAAAAAGAAAATATGGATCGGATGATAATTTTGATATTATCATAAATCCTGATAAAGGTGATTTAGAAATTTGGAGAAACAGACTAATTGTAGAAGATGGTATGGTTGAAGATGATAATGAAGAAATTTCATTATCGGATGCCATAAAAATTGAACCAGATTTTGAAGTAGGTGAAGAAGCTTCAGAAGAAGTAAAATTAGTAGATTTAGGAAGAAGAGCAATTTTGGCCTTACGTCAGAATTTGATTTCAAAAATTCACGAACACGATAATACTAATATATTTAAACATTATAAGGAATTAGAAGGTGAATTGTATAGTGCTGAGGTTCATCACATCAGACATAATGCGATTATTTTATTAGATGATAATGGAAATGAATTAATTTTACCAAAAAGTGAACAAATTCGCTCAGATTTTTTCCGAAAAGGAGAATCGGTACGAGGAATTATAAAATCGGTAGAATTAAAAGGTAATAAACCATCTATTATATTATCACGAACTGCACCAGAATTTTTAGTGAAGTTATTTGAACAAGAAATACCTGAAGTTTTTGACGGTTTGATTACTATTGAACGCGTTGCTAGAATTCCTGGTGAAAAAGCAAAAGTTGCTGTTGATTCATATGATGATAGAATTGATCCTGTAGGAGCCTGTGTTGGTATGAAGGGTTCAAGAATTCATGGAATTGTACGTGAATTGGGTAATGAAAACATAGATGTTATTAATTTTACTAAAATTGATAACATGTTTATAGCTAGAGCATTAAGTCCTGCTAAGGTTGTTTCTGTTGAAATTCATGAGGCTGTTGGTGATGAAAAACCTAGGGTTGATGTTTTTTTAAAGCCTGAAGAAGTTTCAAAAGCTATAGGAAAAGGTGGAGTAAATATTCGTTTAGCAAGTCAATTAACCGGATATGAGATTGATGTACAACGTGAAGGAGTTGAAGATGACGTAGAGTTAACTGAATTTTCAGATGAAATAGAAGGATGGATTATTAAAGAATTTAAAAATATTGGATTAGATACTGCTAGAAGTGTTTTAGATTTAGAAGTAAAAGATCTGGTAAAACGAACTGATTTAGAAGAAGAAACTATTATTGAAGTGAAAAGAATTTTGAAAGAAGAATTCGAATCATAATAAATAAAAGATTAAAATTTATAATAAGAGAGGTTCACATTAAACAATTTTATGACTGTATATAAACCACAAAGATTTAATAAAGTTTTACGAGAATTGAATATTTCTTTAGACAGAGCTGTTGAGTTTCTTGCTAGTAAAGGAGTAAATATAGACGCACGACCTACAACTAAAGTATCTCAAGAAATATATACAATTCTTTCAGATGAGTTTCAAACAGATAAAAGTAAAAAAGTAGCTTCTAAAGAAATTGGTGAAGAAAAGCGAAAAGAAAAAGAAGAAATTCGTTTAGCGCAGGAAAAAGAAGCTGAAGAGAAACGATTAGAAGAAGAAGCTAAAAAAAGTGAAATTTTTAAAACAGAGTCAGAAAAACTTACAGGACCTAAAACTGTAGGTAAAATTGATATTGAACCTAAAAAAGCTACACCTAAAAAAGTTAAGCCTAAAGAAGAATTAGTAAAAGAAGAGGTAAAAGAAGAAAAGGAAAATAAAACAGAACTTATTAAAGCTTCTAAAAAACTTTCTGGAATTAAAAAAGTAGGTAAAATTGATATTGAGTCTGCGTCTAAAAAAGTTAAGCCTAAAGAAGAATTAGTAAAAGAAGAAATAAAAGTTCAGGAACCTGTTGAGAAACAATCCGAAGTTGAGCAACCAGAAGAAACTGAGGTAATAAAAACAGCATATAAAAAGTTAACAGGACCTAAAAAAACAGGTGAAACAATAGATTTATCTCAATTTAATAAACCGAAGAAAAAACCAACAGATAAAAAAGGAAAACCAACAGATAAAAAAGGAAAAACAACAGAGGTAAGTTCTAGTTCTGCAAAGAAAAAAAGAAAAAGAATTCATAAACCTCGAACTAATTCTAAACCCGGTGGTGACAAACCTTGGGCTCAAAAAGGCAAACAAAGCTCAGGAGCTTCTGGTAATAGAAGAAGACCTGTTGTGAAAGCAGAACCATCACCTGAGGAGGTTCAAAAACAAGTTAGAGAAACTCTTGAAAAACTTCAAGGAAAGTCTAAAAAAGGAAAGGGTGCTAGATATCGTAAAGAAAAAAGAGATTTGCACCGTCAACAAGTTGAAAAAAGTTTAGAACAAGAAGCAGCTGAAAGCAAAGTAATAAAAGTAACTGAATTTGTTACTGCAAATGAAGTAGCTACAATGATGGATATAGCTGTAACGCAAGTAATATCTGCATGTATGTCACTTGGTATGATGGTGACTATGAATCAAAGATTAGATGCTGAAACACTTACCATAGTTGCTGAAGAATTTGGTTATAAAGTTGAATTTGTTAATGCAGAGGTAGATGAAGTTACTGAAGAAGAAATTGATAAACCTGAAGATTTAAAACCAAGAGCTCCAATTGTTACTGTAATGGGGCATGTTGATCATGGTAAAACTTCACTGTTAGATTATATTCGTAATGCCAATGTTATTGCAGGTGAATCAGGTGGAATTACCCAACATATTGGAGCATATTCTGTAGAGCTAGAAAATAAGCAAAAAATTACTTTTTTAGATACTCCTGGTCACGAGGCATTTACAGCAATGCGTGCTCGTGGAACACAAGTTACTGATATTGTGGTAATTGTTATATCAGCTGATGATTCAATAATGCCACAAACTAAAGAAGCAATTAGCCATGCACAAGCAGCAGGTGTTCCAATAATATTTGCAATTAATAAAATTGACAAACCAGATGCTAATCCTGAAAAAGTAAAAGAAGAACTTGCTCAAATGAACTTATTGGTTGAAGATTGGGGAGGTAAAATTCAGTCTCATGATGTTTCGGCATTAAAAGGAACTGGAGTGCCAGAATTATTAGAAAAAATATTGCTAGAAGCTGAATTATTAGAACTTAATGCAAATCCGGATAAAAATGCAATCGGATCAGTTGTAGAAGCACTTTTAGATAAAGGGAAAGGATATGTAGCAACAGTATTGGTTGATGGAGGTACTTTAAGAGTAGGAGATTATGTACTTGCCGGACATCATTCTGGAAAAGTAAAAGCCTTACAAGATGAAAGAGGAAATAATGTTAAAGAAGCTGGTCCTTCAACTCCCGTTTCTATACTTGGTTTAGATGGAGCACCACAGGCGGGTGATAAATTTAAAGTATATGAAGATGAGCGTGAAGCAAAACAAATAGCAATTAAACGATCTCAATTAAGTAGAGAGCAATCTGTTAGAACACAGCGTCATATTACTTTAGATGAAATAGGTAGGCGTATTGCTTTAGGCGATTTTAAAGAATTGAACATTATATTAAAAGGTGATGTAGATGGTTCAGTAGAAGCATTGACAGATTCATTACAAAAACTATCTACAGAAGAAATTCAAGTAAATATTATTCACAAAGGAGTAGGTGCTATTACAGAATCAGATGTGTTATTAGCCTCAGCTTCAGAATCAATTATTATTGGATTTAATGTTCGACCTTCAGGAAATGCACGTCAAATAGCAGAGAAAGAAGAAATTGATATCAGAAACTATTCAATTATTTATAAAGTAATTGATGATGTTAAAGACGCTATGGAAGGAATGCTTTCTCCTGATATTGTTGAAGAAATTACGGGTACGGCAGAAATTAGAGAAACGTATAAAATTTCAAAAGTAGGAACTATTGCAGGTTGTATGGTTCTTGATGGTAAAATATTTAGAAACTCTAAAATACGCTTATTAAGAGATAATATTGTTATATTCGATGGAGTTCTTTCTTCATTAAAACGTTTTAAAGATGATGCTAAAGAAGTATCAAAAGGTTATGATTGTGGTATGCAAGTGAAAAACTATAATGATATTATGGTAAATGATGTGATTGAATCATATCGAGAAGTAGAAGTAAAAAAGAAATTGAAATAATTTTGAAAGTAACATATTGATATAAAAAAATCCTACCAAACGGTAGGATTTTTTTATGAATTAATTTGTGTTATTCCACTTCAAAATTATTGTTATTTCTATCAACATCAGCCATTAAAAGCGAAGGGTCAACTACCACTTTTTTAACTGTTTTAGAAGCGGTAAAAGTAAAATTAGGGTTTCCCCAAGCCCAATTAGAAAGTAAAGTAGCCTTAGTTGGTTTTTTACCAAGCATCATTTGTAATGGAATATAAAAATTTTCAGAAGTACCATCTGTATAAGCTACAAATAAATCAATTGGCATTGGCATTTGACCAATACGGTTTAAAGTAATGGTCTTATCATTTACTTCTGCTACAGCATAATCAATGGTATGTATAGTTTGTATCCATTCATTCAAATACCATTCAAGCTGAATGCCTGAAATCTTTTCAGCAGTTCGCTTGATATCATTTGGATTTGGATGTTTGAATTTAAAATCAGTATAATATTTTTTTATAGTTTTTTCAAGATTTTCTTCTCCAATAATATACCCTAATTGTGATAAAAATATCTGACCTTTATAATAACTTCCAATACCGAATGCCATATTTGTATTAAAACGATCAGCTTGTGTGGTTAAAGGTTCATCTTGACCAGATGTAGCGATATAAGTATAAGTTTTATACACTCTGTCAAAAATAAAAGTATCATCACCTTTACTGTTAAATTCTTTGCTGGCTAAAGATTCTACATAAGAAGTAAACCCTTCATCCATCCATGAGTATTTTATTTCATTGGTTGCCAAAACAAATTGAAACCACGAATGCGCCATTTCATGACGCATAGTTCCAATAAGTGATTGCAATTTAACATCACCATTTACTAAAGTACACATGCCGTATTCCATACCACCATCGCCACCTTGAATAATTGAATATTGTTTGTAAGGATAATCACCAACGGTTTTATTATAAAATTGCATTGTTTTTACAGCCTCATCTTGCATTTTTTTCCAATTTTCAATTGTTTTTGGTTTGTTTTTATATAAAAAATGCATGGAAGCTCCGTCAGGAACTTGTTTAATATCATGTATGTATTCAGTATCTGCTGCCCAAGTAAAATCATGAACATTTGGAGCTTTAAAATGCCAGGTCAATTTTTTACCTTTTGGCAGATTTAATTTTTTAGATTTCTCTTCATAACCATGACCAACTTGTTGCGGATTTTGCAAATAACCAGTACCTCCAATAGTGTAATCTTTATCAATATGAATAGTAACATCAAAATCGCCCCAAACACCGTAAAATTCACGAGCAATATATTGGTTTGCGTGCCAACCTTCAAAATCATATTCGGCTAATTTTGGATACCATTGTGCCATTGATAATACTACACCTTCCTTGTTATTTCTGCCAGACCTTCTAATTTGAACAGGCACTTGTCCTTGAAATTCCATTTCAAAAGTGGCTTTTTCTCCAGATGCTATAGGGTTGTTTAAAACCACTTTTAATACAGTACCAATTACTTCGTATTTTACAGGTTTTCCATTTTGTTTTAAGGAAAGTATTTTTTGAAATCCAATTTCGTTTGGTTTCAATTTTGATATTCTACTTTCATAAATTAGCTCTTCTTTTGTACCTATATTATTAACCATTCTTCTATCAGGATCTACAATGTTTTGTAAACGAATATCCATTTCACTTCCTGGTTGAAAAGCATTGAATTGTAAATGGTAAAAAACCATGTATAAATCATCAGGGGAATTATTGGTGTAAACTAATTTTTGTTTTCCATCAAATTGATAGTTTTCAACATTCATATCTATATCCATTGTATAATCAACATGTTGTTGCCAATAGGTTTGATTTTGTGAGAATATGGATATACTTATTAAAAATAGAATTAAGAAGAAATTATTTTTCATTTTTATATGGTATTTTAAAATAGTCAGGGTTTGATTAATCATCTGAATGAAGATTAATCAAACCCTGACTGATAAAAATTATTTTTTATTTTCCGTTCACCATTTCGTCAGCCATTTTTAATGCATTGTATGCATTTAAAACTCTTCCGGAAACGGATAGATCACTAAATGGTACTTTTTTGCCTTCGCCTTTTGGAAGGATAACTTCAAAATCAACTTTAGTACCTGAATTCATCAAGATATGTTTTACTTGACTTGCAGAAAGTTGAGGGTAATATGAACGAACCAAAGCCGCTACTCCTGCTACTTCAGGTGCAGCCATTGAAGTTCCTTGAATTGATTTGTATTCATTTTTAGGTACAGTTGAATAAATTTCTAAACCCGGAGCAAAAATATCAACATTTAATTTTCCGTAATTTGAAAAAGAAGCAACTAATTTTTCATTATAATTTCTAGTCATAGCCCCAACAGTTATTACATTATCACTAATTTCATTTACCTTATCAGGAGCATCAGTTGGAAAATTATCACTTTTATCAATGTTTTTACCATCGTTTCCTGCAGCGTGAACTAATAAAACATCTTTACTTGCAGCGTATTTTATTGCTTCATAAACCCAATCGGCATTTGGTGAATAACTTTTACCAAAACTCATATTGATTACTTTTGCACCATTATCAGCTGCATAGCGAATTGCCAAAGCAACATCTTTATCATATTCATCTCCATCTGGTACAGTTCTTACAGACATTAATTTTACATTTTTAGCAACACCATTCATACCTTTTCCATTATTTCTTGTAGCTAATGCTATACCTGATACATGAGTACCGTGCATCTCATCATCTATTGAACCAATTGTAAAAGCATTTCCATAAGGAACATCTTTAATGTCATAGGCATTATCGCCTGTGGTTCTTCCTTTAAAATCAAGATTATACATTGTGTTTACTTGAGATCCATAATAATCAACACCTCTATCTAATTGTTTGTTTACTTGAGCTACCGTTCCACCATTACCAATAATTTTCATTAAAATTGGACTTCTATCAGCTTCATCTAAAGTATTTAAGTCTTCAATAGTATAATCTTCTTTATTGAATTTTTTAACAGCAACATCATTAGCATCGTTTAAATATTTTTTGGTTTTATTATAATACTCATAATTACCAGTTGCTTCTTCAACCCTTTTGTCAAAGTCTTTTTTTACTTTTTTATAATATACATATTCATCTTTATCTTTTTCAGAAATTTGATCTTCTGATTTACCGGAGTATTTAGGGTCTAATTTTTTATAAATTCTGGTAATTTCTAATTGTTCTGGAGTTGCTTTCCCTTCACCTCCTAAAAAGTTCCAACCATGTATATCATCAATATAACCATTGTTGTCATCATCTTTACCATTACCGGCAATTTCATCACTATTTGTCCATACATTATCTTTTAAATCTTCGTGCTCAATATCAATACCTGAGTCAATTACACCAACTATTACGGTTGTTCCTTTCTTATCAGCAACAAATTGATAAGCTTTTGTTAAACTCATACCAGGAATTGAATCAGATGTTATGTCAGCATGAGGCCATTTTTGAATTTCTTCTTCAGTCATTGTTCCTTTTTTTGCAAGAACTGTAACTGCTGTGGCTGATCCTTCAGGAACGGCAATACT
>DAOVTC010000066.1 GCA_030633285.1 Flavobacteriaceae bacterium | reverse complement strand
GAGAAATAGATATGGTAGAATTGTGAATATAGTATCGGTTTCCGGAGTAAAAGGAACTGCCGGACAGGTAAATTATTCAGCTGCTAAAGGTGCTATTGTTGCAGCAACAAAAGCATTGGCGCAAGAGGTTGCTAAAAGAAAAATCACTGTAAATGCGGTTGCACCTGGTTTTATTAGATCGGATATGACTGCAGGTTTGGATGAAAATGAATTAAAAAAATTAATACCAACAAATAGATTTGGAGAAGCAGAAGAAGTAGCTGATCTGGTTTCTTTTTTGGTTTCCAAAAAAGCATCTTATATTACAGGTGAAATAATAAATATTAATGGTGGAATTTATTCTTAATTAAAATGAGAAGAGTAGTTATTACTGGTATGGGTATTTATTCTTGTTTAGGTGAAAATTTAGATGAGGTAAAGGAATCTTTGTATGCAGGTAGATCAGGAATAGTTTTTGACCCCGAAAGAAAAGAATTTGGTTATAGATCTGCTTTAACTGGAATGGTAAAAGACCCTGAGATTAAAAAGTTATTGAATCGAAGGCAAAGAGTTAGTATGGGGCAAGAATCTAAATTCGCGTATATAGCAACTCTTGAAGCTTTAAAAAATGCCAAAATTGATGATGAGTATTTAGCCAATAATGAGTTAGGAATTATGTATGGCAATGATAGTACTTCACAATCTGTTATTGAGTCTGTTGATAAGATTCGAGAAAAAAAAGATACTACTTTAGTTGGTTCAGGGGCTATTTTTAAAGCGATGAACTGTACGGTTACTATGAATTTGGCAACCATATTTAAATTAAAAGGAATTAATCTAACGATTAGTGCAGCTTGTGCTAGTGGGTCACAATCTGTTGGATTAGGTTTTCACTTAATTAAAAGTGGTTTGCAAGATTGTATAATTTGTGGAGGAGCTCAAGAAGTTAACAAATATGCAATGGGAAGTTTTGATGGTTTAGGTGTATTTTCTGTACGAGAAGATGATCCAACAAAAGCTTCCAGACCTTTTGATAAAAACAGAGATGGATTAATACCTAGTGGAGGTGCTGCAACTTTGATATTAGAAAGTTATGAATCTGCAATTAAGCGTGGAGCTCCAATTTTAGGTGAAATTATAGGTCATGGATTTTCTTCTAATGGTGAACATATTTCTACACCGAATGTTGATGGTCCGACACGAGCTTTAAAAAAGGCACTAAAGCAAGCGAATTTGACACCTAATCAAATAGACTATGTTAATGCACATGCAACCTCTACACCAGTTGGTGATCAGAATGAAGCGAAAGCAATTCATAATGTTTTTGGTGAAAGTTTACCTTATGTTAGTTCAACAAAATCTATGACAGGTCATGAATGTTGGATGGCTGGAGCAAGTGAAATCGTTTATTCAATGTTGATGATGCAAAATTCATTTATTGCTCCAAATATTAATTTGGAAGAAACAGATGAGGATTCAGAAAAATTAAATCTTGTAAAAGAAACTTTAGATAAAAATATTGATGTATTTTTGTCAAATTCTTTTGGATTTGGAGGAACCAATTCCGTAATTATTGTAAAAAAAATAAAAAGTTAGTATACTAAAATGGAGAAAGATTTTATAATCAATAAAATTAATGATTTTTTAATTGATGAGTTTGAAGTTGAAGCTGAAGAATTAAAACCTGATGCAAATTTAAAAGAAACATTAGAGTTAGATAGTTTAGATTTTGTAGATTTAGTAGTGTCTGTTGAATCAAATTTTAGCGTAAAGTTAGTTGCTGAAGACTTCGTTAGTATAATCACATTACAAGATTTTTATAATTTTATTGATAGCAGATTGAATTAAATTACTTTTTAAATGGCTCAATGGGAAGGTAAATCTAGAGGAGCAGTTATTGGCTATAGAATTTTTATTTATATAATACAAAAACTTGGTGTGAGGTCAGCATATGTTTTGCTTTACTTTGTATCATTTTATTTTTTCCTGTTTTCCTACAAAGGGACAAAAGCTAGTTATTATTACTTCCATAATCGTTTAGGCTATTCAAAAATAAATAGCTTATTAAGTATTTATAAAAGTTATTTTGTCTTTGGTCAAACCATTATTGATAAAGTTGCAATTTCTTCAGGACTTAGAAATAAATTTACTTATAAATTTGACGGTGGAGAAAAAATAGTTGAACTTTTAAAAAAGAAAAAAGGAGGTATCTTAATAAGTGCTCACGTTGGAAATTTTGAAATTGCCGAATATTTTTTTAATGAGATTGATGTTGACTCTCAAATCAATTTAGTTACAACCGATAATGAGCATCGTGCAATAAAGGAATATCTAGAAAGTGTATCTCTAAAAAATAATTTAAAATATATTATTGTTAATGAAGATTTATCTCATATTTTTGAAATAAATAATGCATTGAGCAATAATGAGCTGGTTTGTTTTACTGGTGATAGATATTTTGAAAGTAATAAAGTATTAAGGGAAGATCTACTTGGAAAAAAAGCTAATTTTCCCGCAGGAACTTTTCTTTTGGGCTCCAGATTAAATGTGCCAGTTATATTTGTTTATGTGATGAAAGAATCAAGTAAACACTATCATTTATATGCAAGAAAAGCAAATTTTAAAAGTAGAGATGCTCAAGGCCTGTTGAATAACTATACAAAAAGTATAGAAGGGATACTAAAAAAATATCCTTATCAATGGTTTAATTATTTTGATTTTTGGAATGATATAAAATAATTTAATTTGAAAAATGTATTAGTAGTTTACTACACACAATCAGGGCAATTATTAGATATTGCAAAAAATATTACCAATGAATTGGAAGCATCAGAAGATGTAAATCTTAATTTTTATAAAATAAAACTCAAGAAAAATTTTCCATTTCCATGGCCGACCGAAGAGTTTTATGATGCTTTTCCGGAATCATTTTTACAAGTACCACGAGAACTAATCGATCTGGATAATCCATTACTTAAAAAAAAGTATGATCTGGTTATTCTATCTTATCAGATCTGGTTTTTGACACCATCTATTCCATTTAATTCATTTTTAAAAAGTGAAGCGATAAAACCTTTGATTGAAAATACACCTGTAATTACAATAATTGGAAGTAGAAATATGTGGGTGATGGCACATGAGAAGGTGAAAAAATTACTCAAAACCAATAATGCTAATCATGTAGGAAATATTGTTCTGGCAGACAGACATCCTAATCATATAAGTGTAATTACTATTTATGTGTGGATGTATTCAGGTGTTAAAAAGAGATTGTGGGGTATTTTTCCTAAACCGGGTATTTCTGATAAGGATATTGAGGATGCAAAGATTTTTAGTAGTCCGATTCTTGAATCGGTAAAGAAGAGTAATTATAAGGGACTTCAGGATAAATTATTGCCTTTAGGGGCTATAAATATAAAACCATTTTTGATCGTTACCGATAAACGAGCACAGATCATATTTGGTAAATGGGCTAATTTTATTGATAAAAAATCTAAAAATAATCCAGAGAAACGTCGCAGATTATTAAACTATTTTAGCTATTATTTAACATTTGCTATATGGGCTATCGCTCCAATAGTTTTTATTGTATATTTGTTGACTTATCCTTTTTTAATGGGAAAAAGAAGGAGAGAAAAAAAATATTATTCGCTTACACAATTAAAATAGATCATAAAAATGTCGGATGTTTATGTAAATAGAATTTCCAAAATCTTACCAAATAATCCAATTTCAAATGATGAAATGGAGAATATTTTAGGGTTTATTGATGGTAAAACTTCAAAAGCTAAAAGCTTAATTCTTAGAAGTAATAAAATTAAAACCAGATATTATTGCCTTGATGAAAATAGAAATATTACTCATACGAATGCACAACTAACTAAAGAAGCTGTGGATCAATTATTTGATAGTAATTTTACTGAAAATGATATAGAAGTTTTATCATGCGGAACAACCACACCTGATCAACTTTTGCCATCACATGCTGCTATGGTTCATGGTTTATTTGACAAAAAAAGTTATGAGTTAAATTCTTCTTCGGGAATTTGTACTTCAGGAATGAATGCTTTAAAATTTGGATTTTTATCGGTTAAGTCTGGTAATACTAAAAATGCTGTTTGTACTGCTTCTGAAAGATTTTCAGCATGGATGTTAGCTGAGAAATTTGATAATGAAGTTGATAATTTAAAGGTTTTACAAGAAAAACCAATTATAGCTTTTAAAAAAGAATTTTTACGATGGATGTTATCAGATGGAGCTTCTGCAATTTTATTAGAAAATAAACCTAAGGGTGATATTTCTTTAAAGATTGAATGGATGGAAGCTTTTTCATACGCGCATGAATTGGAAACTTGTATGTATGCAGGTGGTGATAAGCAAGAAGATGGTTCTATAAAATCTTGGAATGACTACCATCCTGAGGAATGGTTGACCAAATCAGTTTTTTCTTTAAAGCAAGATGTCAAATTATTAGATGCAAATATCTTACAAAAGGGAGTTCTAAGTATGGATGAAGCTTTAAAAAAGCATAAAACTGATCCATCAACTGTTGATTATTTTTTGCCGCATATTTCTTCTTTTTATTTTAAAGATGGATTAAAAACCCTTATGGATGAACAAGGAGTAAATGTTCCAGAATCTAGTTGGTTTTTAAATTTAGATAAAGTTGGTAATATAGGTGCTGCTTCAATATATATCATGTTAGAAGAGCTTTTTAATTCGGATAAATTAAAAAAAGGAGATACTATTTTTTTATGTGTACCAGAGAGTGGAAGATTTTCTTATGCATACGCTTATTTAACCGTTTGCTAAATTAATTATAAATAATGTTAGCAAATATTGAAGAAGTAAAAGAATTAATCCCGCAAAAAGCACCATTTGTGATGGTGGACGAATTACTTTTTTTTACTCAAGAAAACTTAAAATCTCGTTTTAAAATTAGTTCAAGTAATCTTTTTGTAGAAAATAATCACTTAGTAGAATCGGGTATAATAGAGCATATGGCACAATCTGTAGCTCTTCATACTGGTTATCAATTCTTTTTACAAAATAAAATTGCTCCAACTGGTTATATTGGTTCGATCAAAAATGTAGTTATTAATAGATTGCCTGAAACAGGTGAATCTTTAGAAACAATAGTTGATATAATTCAAGAGTTTATGGGAGTAACTTTGGTAAATATTGAGGTTTTCTGTAAAGGTGAAATTATTGCTAAAAGTCAAATGAAAACTGTGTTGGCAGAATAATAAAAATGGATTCGTTGAAAAATAAAGTGGATATTAGAAAATATTTACCTCATAGAAAATCTATGTTAATGGTTGACGGATTAAAGACTTTAACTAATGATTTTGTAGAGACAGAATTTTTAATAAAAAAGAATAACATTTTTTTAAAAAACGGTATTTTTATAGAAACAGGATTGGTAGAGAATATTGCTCAAACCTGTTCAGTAATTGCAGGTAGTTCTTATTTCAATGATGGTGATGAAAGGAAAGAAAACAAATCCGAGGTTATTGGCTATATAACAGCAATAAAATCAGTAAAAATTTATAATTTACCCAAAATAAATGATCTTCTTATTTCTACTGGTAAGATGATATCAAGATATGATTTTGAAAATTATCTAACCTGTACAATGAAAGGTGAAATAAGATGTAATGATATTTTGATGCTAGATTGTATGTTAAATTTATTTATAAAAGATATTAGCCATGAAGGATAACGATGTGCCTCAGGATAAAAGTTCTTTTACAGATCTTTATTATGCAGTTGATAAGGAAGGTAATTATATAACAAAAAAGAGTTCTGGTTGGGAACCAAAAAAAATTGCTTTAAGAAAATCGCTAGATTTGATAGATGAACGTGTAAAAGATATAGAGAAAAAGGTGTTAAATAATGAACTCAGTCCTATTGCATATTATATGGAACTTAACAGGATGGATATTTCTGTTTTAGCAGCGTATTTTGGAAAATGGAAATGGATTGTTAAAAGACATTTTAAGCCTTCTAATTTTAATAAACTTAACTCCAAATCTTTAGAAAAGTATGCCGATATTTTTAATATAAGCTTAGCTAAATTAAAAGATATTTCTAAATAAATGAAAATTGATTTTAAACATAAACAAACCGCACATTGTGAAAATGGTGTTATTTCAAATTTATTGACACATAGCGGTTTAAAAATTAGTGAACCTTTGGCTTTTGGATTAGGTTCAGGAATATTTTTTGTGTATTTACCATTTTTAAAAGTAAATTTTGCCCCTGCTCTTAGTTTTAGACCACAACCAGG
>DAOVTC010000010.1 GCA_030633285.1 Flavobacteriaceae bacterium | reverse complement strand
TATTTCCAGAAGTTATATCTTCAACTATTTGTCTTATTCTGTTCATCTTTTTTTTACCGTAAAAAATATAAAGAAAATATTTTTTGAATTATGATAATTGTATATTTATGCAATGATTAATTTAAATTTACCTTCCTATTCATTTAAAATCAAAAATAAAGAAAATAAGCTTTATATTTTTGATATCATCCGAAAAAAAAATATAATGTTAACTCCTGAAGAATGGGTCAGACAAAATTTTATTCACTTTTTAATCAAAGAAAAAAAATATCCAAAATCTTTAATTGCAATAGAAAAACAGTTGATAATCAATAATTTAATAAAACGTACCGATATATTGATTTTTGATAAAAATGGGTTACCAAATATTATTGTTGAGTGCAAAGCACCATCAGTTAAAATTTCTCAAGATACATTTGATCAGATAGCAAGATATAATCTAAAGTTACAAGCAAAATACCTAATTGTTACTAACGGGTTACATCATTACTATTGTAAAATGGATCACCAAAAAATGCAGTACGACTTTTTAAAAGAAATTCCTACTTATTCAAAAAAATTATAAAGAATTTAGTTTTAAAAACCTATCAATTAGTTTATGTTTGCATTCTTTATAATCAATCATTTAAATACTCTTGAAAGTAGCCATTGTTATATTAAACTGGAACGGGCATGAATTGCTTGAAAAGTTTCTTCCAACTATGCTAAAATATAGCAAAGATGATGCAACTATCTATGTAGCTGATAATAATTCAAGTGATGATTCTATTAAACTTCTAAAAACAAAATTTCCTGAAGTTAAAATTATTCAAAATAAAATAAATGGTGGATATGCTAAAGGATATAATGATGCTTTACAACATGTTGATGCAGAAATTTATGCTTTGGTAAATTCAGATATAGAAGTTACTAAAGATTGGTTAAAACCTGTTGTGGAACAGTTTGAAAAAGATAGTAATACTGTAGCCATTCAACCAAAACTTTTAGATTACAAAAACAAATCAAAATTTGAATATGCTGGAGCAGCTGGCGGTTTTGTCGATTTTATGGGATATCCATACTGTAAAGGAAGAATTTTTATGGAGCTTGAAGATGATAACAATCAATATGATGATACTTTTAATATCTTTTGGGCAACAGGAGCTTGTTTTTTTGTTAAATCAGAAATTTATCATCAATTAAAAGGTTTTGATGAAGATTATTTTGCACATCAAGAAGAAATTGACTTGTGCTGGCGTATCCAAAATGAAGGACATAAAATTCAATATGTTGGAGCTTCTACTGTTTATCATGTGGGTGGTGCTACTTTAAAAGAAACCAATCCACATAAAACTTTTCTTAATTTTAGAAATAGCTTATTCACAATCTGCAAAAATGTTCCAAAGCGTTTTGTGTTTTTTGTAGTACTTTTTAGATTGGTTTTAGATGGTATAGCTGGAATAAAATTTATAGTTGAATTACGTCCAATACATACTTGGGCAATTATAAAAGCTCATTTTAGCTTTTACAAATACCTTCCTAAAATGTTGAATAAAAGACGAAATATTTCCTTTAAAAAAACAAATTATTACAATTGTTTTAGCATCGTTTGGCAGCATTTTGTATTAAGGAAAAATAAATTTACTGAAATAAAATAATTTTCATTTTAAGATATTTTATATATTTGATTGTATTACAATTGAATATAACATACAACGTTATTTATAATGAAAGTTAAAAATTATATTAAGTCTTTATATTTCTAACAGTAATGAATATCCATAATATGAAAAAGATACAACACCTTCCAATTGCCCTTTTATTTGTTACAATTATGTTTTCTTCTTTAATAAGTTGCTCTAAAGAAACAAAAAAAAAGAAAATTGAAAAAGCTGATTTAGAAATGATTAAACCCATAAATTATGATCTTGAACAAATTAAGGAAGCAGGAGTATTGCGAATAATTACAACCTATTCACCAACGGGTTATTTTTTATACAAGGGTGAAACTATGGGCTTTGAATATGAGTTATTTAACAGATTGGCCGATCATTTTGGTTTAAGAATAGAAGTTGTTTTGGCAAAAGATGTAGATTCAGTCATACCTATGCTAAACAGAGGTGATGGAGATATCATTGCTCTTGGCTATACCATTACAGGTAAAAGAAAGGATGTAGTAAGCTTCACAGATCCTTATTTGATTACTCATCAGTCATTGGTACAACGAAAACCAAAAAATTGGCGTAAAATGACTGCAGATAATATAAAGAAGCATTTGATAACCGATATAGTTGACCTGATAAATGATACGGTATCTGTAAGAAAAAAATCATCCTATTACGACCGCTTAAAAGAACTATCAAGGGAACTGGGGGACACTGTTTATATAGATATTTTACCAGGCGAAATGGTAGATGAAGAGATTATTAAATTGGTGTCTGAAGGTGAGATCAAGTATACCTTTATTGACAACAACAAGGCTGCAATTCATAAAAGTTATTTTCCAAATATAGATATAAGTACACCTGTAAGTCTTTCACAAAGAATCGCTTGGGCTGTACGCAAAAATTCGCCGGAATTATTAGACACAATTAATGCCGGACTAAAGATAATTAAACGTAAACCGGATTACAATGTCATTTATAAAAAGTATTTTCAAAACAGAAGAGGCTTCAACAAAAGACTAGATAGTGAATACTATACAGGGTCAACGGGTAAGATTAGTAAATACGATAATCTGGTGAAAAAGTATGCAGAAAATATGGGTTGGGATTGGAGATTGATAAAATCAATGGTCTATCAAGAATCTAAATTTCAAACTAAAAATGAATCCTGGGCTGGTGCAGAAGGATTAATGCAATTAATGCCTGCAACTGCAAAGGAATTAGGAGTTGTCGATCCTAATGATCCTGCTCAAAACATCAAAGCAGGAACAAAGTATTTAAACAGGATGTATGGCTATTGGGATAATATTCCCGATTCCATCCAACGGATTAAATTCGCAATGGCATCCTATAACTGTGGATATGGCCACGTCAAAGATGCCCAAAAATTAGCAAAAAAATATAAAAAGGATTCTTTAAATTGGGATGATGGTGTTGATCAATTTGTACTAAACCTGTCAAAACCTAAATATTACAACGACCCTGTTGTAAAATATGGATATGCTAGAGGAAGTGAGCCATATAATTATGTTCTTGATATTTTTGAACGCTATAAAAATTACAAGATTTTTGCCAAAGAATAATTTTTAACTTATTCTTTTAAATCAATAAGATTCATGCCTTTAAAAATCACCTAAAGTTTCAGGATTTTGTGCCAATCCTGAAGCCAATTGTTCATCATTTGGTGGTTTACCATGCCATGCATGAGTATGCATCATAAAATCTACACCATTACCCATTTCTGTATGCAACAAAATACAAACAGGTTTTCCTTTACCTGTTTCTAATTTTGCTTCTTTTAATCGTAAAATGATACTTTCAATATCATTCCCTTTTTGAACCTCTAAAACTTTCCAACCAAAAGCTTCAAATTTTGCACGCAAATCACCAAGAGGCATAACATCATCCGTTGCCCCATCAATTTGTTTTAAATTATAATCTACAGTAGCTATTAAATTATCAACTTTTTTACCAGCTGCATACATTATCGCTTCCCAAATCTGACCTTCTTGTAATTCACCATCACCGTGTAAAGTATAAACTAAGTGACCATCACCATTCAATTTCTTTGCTGTGGCAGCACCAATAGCAACCGATAATCCTTGTCCTAAAGATCCAGCCGCTATTCTTATCCCCGGTAATCCTTCATGTGTTGTAGGATGACCTTGTAAACGTGTATTAATTTTTCTAAAAGTTGCCAATTCCTTTACAGGAAAAAATCCACTGCGAGCTAAAACACTATATAAAAGTGGAGATACATGACCGTTAGATAAAAAGAAAAGATCTTCTCCTTTTCCATCCATGGAAAATTTCGTTGAATAATCCATTACTTCCTGATAAAGGACTGTTAAAAATTCATTACAGCCTAAGGAACCTCCTGGGTGACCAGATTGTACAGCATGTACCATTCGTAAAATATCACGCCTTATCTGTGTTGAAAAATCTTGTAATTGCTGAATTGTTGGCATTTTAAGTATCTTTTTAAGTGAGCAAAAATACTAAACTGAATTAAAAAGAAAGGTATTCTTTACTGTTTTTTTAAAACGATTATATTTTTTAATTGTCAAATTTTATATTGTAACGTATATTTGATAAAATATATTTAAAATTGAACTGATATGAAAAAATCTTCTAAAATCTGGCTTGGTATTATAACTTTCATCCCAATATTATTTATTGCAATCTTTTTTGTTTCTTTTTTTACTGTATTAATTACTCAAATTCCTGAGTTAGAAAATAATAGTGGTGAATTCCCTGTAGAATTTTTTAAATCAATTTTTGGTGCTATTTTGTTTTTACTATTAGCAATAATTATTAAAATTGGTTTAA
The DNA here is from genome assembly GCA_030633285.1 of Flavobacteriaceae bacterium. Next base: position 7,378 of record DAOVTC010000010.1, on the reverse strand, counting down.
TGATATATTATATTATCCACGCAAGTGATAATATAAAAAATGATAATACAAAAAAAATAATGTGGATACTTATTCTTGCATTTATTGGAACAATTGGGAGTGTATTATACTATTTTATGGAAATTTACCCTTTAGATGATAAAAAACTAGATACTAATAGAAATGTTGAATAACCAAAATGAACAAATTGAAATTGAAGAAAGAATAATTCAAGAAATTAAGAATACTAAAAATTTAATTATTGAATTAAAAGAGCTTACAAGCCCCATTTCACCTGATTGTGCTATTGGTCGGATAAGTCGTATGGATGCTATAAATAACAAAACTATAAATGAAGCTGCTTTACGCAAAGCCGAAAACAAATTGAAAGGATTGAAATTAGCTCACCAAAATATTAATGATGCTGATTTTGGCAAATGTGCGCGTTGTAATAATGAAATTCCTTTGGGAAGAATCTTACTAATGCCTCATAGCAGGTTTTGTGTACATTGTGCGAGCTAACCAATTACCCTTTAAGTTAGAGAAGGTTTTAGGATGCACTTTTTATCCAAACAATTCTTCACTTTCAACAATTAAATAATCAATAAATTCTTCAGATTTAATAATCTCATCATGCATAACCTTATCCTCTTCAATAAATGACACCTCTTTTTGGAAAGTCTCAATAAATGATTGTAAAAATGGTGAGGTTTTTAATGGAGATCTAAATTGTAACGCTTGAGATGCATTCATCAGTTCAATGGCCAATATAGTTTGAACATTATCAACTATCCTTTTTGTTTTAGTTGCTGCATTAGCTCCCATACTCACATGATCTTCTTGTCCGTTACTCGACACTATTGAATCAACAGAAGCAGGAGTTGCTAACTGTTTATTTTGACTAATAATACTAGCCGCAGTGTATTGAGGTATCATAAACCCGCTATTTAATCCCGGTGTTTTAACCAAAAATGGAGGTAAATTTCGTAAACCGGAAATAAGCTGGTAAGTTCTTCTTTCAGAAATACTCCCCAATTCGGCAATAGCTATACCTAAAAAATCAAGCGCTAATGCTAATGGTTGACCGTGAAAATTCCCTCCTGATATAATTTTATCAGCATCTACAAATATATTTGGATTATCGGTTACCGAATTTATTTCGGTGAGCATCGTTGTTTCAACATACTTTAATGCATCTTTAGTTGCTCCATGAACTTGAGGCATACATCGAAATGAGTAAGGATCTTGTACATGCTCTTTTGGTTGAGAAATTAATTCACTGTCTTTTAAAAATTCTTTAATTCTTTTTGCCGTTTTTATTTGCCCGTTGTGCGGACGAACAAAATGAATCAACTCATCGAAAGGTGAAATATTACCATCATATGCTTCCAATGAAAGTGTTCCAATTAAATCGGCTAAATAAGATAATTTATAGGTTTTAAGTACCATATTAATACCATAGGCACTCATAAACTGGGTACCATTTAACAAGGCTAAACCTTCTTTAGATTTAAGTTTAATTTTTTTCCAATCAAATTTCTTTAAAATTTCTTCACCACTGTATTTCTTTCCTTCAAAATAAACTTCTCCTTCACCAATTAAAGGCAATGATAGGTGAGCTAAAGGTGCAAGATCACCAGATGCTCCTAACGAACCTTGAGTATAAATTACAGGAAATATATCATTATTATAAAAATCAATTAACCTATTTACTGTTTCAAGCTGAATACCTGAATATCCATAACTTAACGACTGTATTTTAAACAATAACATTAATTTAATAATTTCCTTTGGCACTTCCTCTCCTGTACCACATGCATGCGACATAACCAAGTTTTCCTGTAGCTTCGTCAAATTCTTATTACTTATTTTTACATTATATAATGACCCAAAACCTGTGTTAATTCCGTAGATAGGTTTATCATTATTTTTCATTTTCTCATCTAAATATAATCGGCATTTTATAATATTATTTTGAGATTCTTGCGATAATTTTATTTGTTTATTACTAAAAATAATATCCTGTATTATATATAAGTCTAATTGTTTAGCAGAAATAGTATGGTGAGTATTCATGTATTTTAATTTTTGTGCAAATTACTTATTTTTTATAAAATTAACGTGTTCAATATTTCTTTTCTAATTAGAAATATGTAAATGTTTTGTTAAAAAATAACTTACCCGTATTGAAATCATTTTTAATAGTATATTTGGTTACTAATTATTAACTCATCAAAATGAAAAAAATACTTTATGCAGCAATTGCATTATCTATTCTTTCTTGTGCAAAGGAAGAAAAACCTATTGATTACGCTATATTTAGTGGTAAAATTGAAAATTTAGACGGAGGGAAAATTTCTGTCAGAAATAGTGAAAAAGTTATCAAAGACGTTATAGTTCTTGAAGATGGAACTTTTACTGATACACTTCAAAATATTGAATCAGGATATTATTCTTTTAAGTACGGTAATGAAAACTCTAGTTTTTACTTAAAACCTGGATATAATTTGAATTTAACTTTAAATACCCAAGAATTTGATGAAACCATCAAATATACAGGGAATGGTAGTGTAGAAAACAATTATCTGGCACAAAAATATTTAAATGAAGAAGGTTTAGGTGATTTAAGAGCTTATCAATATTTAGGAACACTAACTGAAAAAGATTTTGTTCATAAAATGGACTCTATCAAACAAGTAGACTCTAGTTTCTTAAACGAACAAAAAGATTTAGATTCAAATTTTAAAACTTTAGAAGAAGCGTCTATCACCTATAAATGGGTTAACCAACTAAACAATTTTGAAGCATATAAAAATTATGTATCTGAAGTTAAAGGGTTCAAGGTTTCTGCAAATTTTCCTGACTTTGAAGAAGGTTTAAATCTGGAAGATGAAAATATAATTGTTGTAAATAATTACAATATGTATTTAAATAGATACTATTCTAAAAAAGCTGCTGATTTAGCAAAAAAAGATAGTATCGATCACGATTTAGCATTTTTAAAAACAGTATCAAATGATGTTAAAAGCTCTAAAATAAAGGAACAATTATTATATGGATCAGCTAGATATGGAGTTTCTTATACTTCCAATTTACAAAGCTACTATGATATTTTTATGGCCAATTCAACTAATGAAGAGCATAAAAAAGACATTACTGAAAAATACAACAAACTAATTAAACTAAGTAAAGGACAACCATCACCTAAGTTTACTGATTATGAAAATTACAAAGGAGGTACAACTTCTCTTGATGATTTAAAAGGAAAATATGTTTATGTAGATGTGTGGGCTACTTGGTGCGGACCTTGCAAAAGAGAAATTCCATTTTTAAAAGAAGTTGAGAAAAAATACCACAATAAAAAAATTGCTTTTATAAGCATGTCTATTGACAAAAAGAAAGATTATGATAAATGGCGCGATATGGTAGGAGAAAAAGAACTTACCGGAATTCAACTGTTTGCTCCTAACGATTGGAAATCAGATTTTGTTACTAACTATGGTATTCAAGGTATTCCAAGGTTTATTCTAATTGATCCGGAAGGTAATATTGTAAGTTCAAATGCTCCTCGCCCATCATCTAAAAAATTAATAGAGACTTTTGATGAATTAGGAATATAGAATTTTTCTAAATTAAATTATAAAAGCCATTTTTAAGTAATAAAAGTGGCTTTTTTTCGTCTTAACACAATAATGAATGCTTTATTCATTTAAGCTTTGTTTAACAATAAAATAATGTTAATTCAAATGAAAAGTCTAAATTTGTACGATTTTTAAAAAATAAAACAAAAAAATGAAAAAATTACTATTATTACTCGTTACAATTGCAATGATTTCTTGTAACAAAGAACCTAAAGATTATGTCAGTTTGAAAGGTAAAATCACCAATTCAAGTACTGAAATACTTTCTATTTTAGGTAAAAATTTTAAAAAAGATATTACAGTTAATGAAGATGGAACTTTTAGTGACACCTTAAAAGTAGTTGATGGTTTTCATGGTTTTAATGATGGCAAACAGCAATCATTCATCTATTTAAAAAATGGATATGATTTAACTTTAAATTTTGACACCAATGAATTTCCTAACTCTGTTGAATTCTCAGGAGAAGGATCAGGAACTAATCAATATCTTACAAAAAAGCTCTTATTTATACAAGATGAAAATTTAAATAATCTTAAAGTTCTTTTTGTATTAGAAAAACCAGAATTTGATGAAAAAATTAAAAATATTTCTAATAAATTAGATGAAATGTTAGCAAATGCTGATGACTTAGACGCTGATGTATTAAAACAAGAGCAAGATGCTAATATAAGAATGTTAGAATTTTTTACAACTAATTATGAAAAAGAAAACGCTATGGCGTCTGCCTTTAAACCTGGGACTCCATCACCTAAATTCAATTACCCGGATACAAGTGGTAAAAACATTTCTTTAGATGATTTAAAAGGAAAATATGTTTATGTTGATGTTTGGGCTACCTGGTGTGCACCTTGTAAACGTGAAATACCTTATTTAAAAGAACTTGATAAAGAATATAAAGATAAAGAAATTGCTATTGTTAGTTTATCTATTGACAAGATGGAACACAAAGAAAAATGGATGACTATGGTTAAGGATAAAAATTTAACCGGTATTCAAATTATGGCAGATAAAGATTGGAATTCCGACTTTGTTACAGCTTATAATATAAAAGGTATTCCACGTTTTATATTAATTGATAAAGAAGGTAATATTTTAGATTCTGATGCTCCACGACCATCTGACCCAAGATTAAAAGAATTATTTAATAGTTTAGATCTTTAATATCTATTATAAAATATAATCCTAAAACAAATCGAAGATTTTAGGTGAAAATTATTAAAACCATCAAAAGTTAGCTTTTGATGGTTTTTTTATACTAATTATTGGATATCAATATTTAAAAAACTACATTTATCTCCAATTTTAGAAATATCCTTCATGCTAATTAATATTTTCATTGGACTAATTGTAATAGGAATTACTGTAACTATTCAAGGTTATGGAACAAACTTTTGGTTAAATCATATATATTTAAAATATTACCAATTACCAAAAGATACTTTCAAGAAAAAGTCTCCAAAATTATTAATTTTTACAGCTTTTTTTCTTCTGTTATTACATTTTATAGAATCTGGTATTTGGGCTTTTACATTTTATATTCTTCCTGGTATTACCGAATTTGAAACTTTAGAAAAAGCTATTTATTTTTCGTTAGTGACCTTTACAACATTAGGCTATGGAGAAATCACAATTAGCTCAACTAATAGAATTTTAGCAGGATTTGAAGCAATAAATGGTATATTACTCATAGGATGGTCAACTGCATTTATGTTTTCTGTAGTACAGTATATTTGGAAAAGAGAATTTAAAACTAAAGATCAATAGCACAACATTTTATGGAAGATAATAAAGAAGAAAAAATCCAAGAAAAAATTCCTGAAAAGAGAAGTAAAATAAAAGCTCAAAGAGAAGAAAAGAGCTCCATAAAAAAAGTAACAATTATCGTTTTATTGGTAACTACATTTTTCTTTATTTGGTATATACTTTCAGACAGGCATACACCATATACCGATCAGGCAAGAATTAAAGGATTGATAACCCCTGTAACTGCAAGGGTTTCTGGTGATATTATTAAAATAAATGTAAATCTTCATAGCAAAGTAAAAGCTGGTGATGTACTTTTTCAATTAGATAAAAGGCCTTTTGAAATTGCTATTGCTCAAGCTGAAGCAAATATTGATAATACAACACAATCTATTGCTGCTAGTTCAGCTTCTGTAAAATCATCAGCCGGAAAATTAGGTGTAGCAAAAGCCCAATTAGATAGAGCGCAACGTAATTGGAATAGAGTACAAAAAGTGATGCTTGAAAATGAAGGTGCTTTATCTGAAGCAGATAAAGATCAATCAGAAACAGCTCTTTTACAAGCTACAGAGCAAGTTGCATCTGCTGAAGCAAGTTTAGAAAGATCTAAACAATCCTTAGGAGATTCTGGTCCTGATAACCCTAAAATTAGAGCAGCAATTAAAAAATTAGAACAGGCTCAATTAAATTTAGAGTTTTCTACAATTCTAGCTCCAACGGATGGGGTAATTGAAAGTTTTGATATTGATTTAGGATATTTTGTTTCTGCTGGACAACCGTTAACTACTTTAATTTCATCTAGTGATGTTTGGATTCAGGCAAATATGAAAGAAAATAATTTGTCATTAATGCAATTAAATGATGAGGTTGAATTTACATTTGATATAGCTCCAGGTAAAATTTTTAAAGGAATCGTTAGAAGTATTGGCTATGGTGTAACAACAGATCAAACCAATAAAGGTGGTTTACCCGATATACAATCAAAAAGTGGATGGTTGTTAGACCCACAACGTTTTCCTGTAATTATTAACATAGAAAACAATGTAGATTTAAAAAATATAATTCGATTAGGAGGTCAGGTAGATGTGGTGGTTTATACTGGTGATAGCTTTATTTTAAATGCCATTGCTTCTTTTAGAATCCGTTTGATGTCTTGGTTATCATATGTTAGGTAAAGCAATCTACATACCAAGAAATAAAATAAATTGGCGAGAGTCTATTCCAGTTTTAAGATATGTTGTTGGTTCAAGTTTTATTGTTGCAATTACTGCATTGATGAATTATGATCTGGCATATCTTACTTCAGTTTTGGCACTTGGCTACATGGCTCCTGGGGCAAAACCATTGACTCTTAAACAAGGGTTTAGTTTTATAACAACTTTAATTCTAATTACTGGATTAACAGTTGTTTTTAGTGAATTATTTTTAGATTATACCTTAGTTTTTATGCCTCTTCTAGCATTAGCATTGTTGTGGCTTTACTATACAAATAAGTTACCAGTTATGATCAAAGTGTTTTTATTAATAAGTTTAATAATCATTCCTTTTGTTTCTATTGATTCTGGTGCAATAGGAAGTTATGTTGCGATTAGACTGGTATTTAATGCTTTTATGGCATTTATATTAACACAATTTGTTTTTTTTGTTTTCCCCTTATCGGATGCAGATATCGCTTTCGAAAAAGCACAGCAAAAAGAATCAATACAAACAGAAAAAGAAAGATTTTCTTATGCAGTTCAAATCATAATTATCATACTACCAGTACTTTTACTATTTTACATTTTTAAATTATCGTCAAGTGTACTTATTTTAACATTTATTGCCATTTTATCTATGAGTCCAGCATTGGCAAATCCAAAAGTAGGAATGGTAATGATCGTTGCCAACATTTTAGGTGGAGTTGTTGCAATTTTGGCATTTAGGTTATTGGTTATTATACCTAATTTTACTTTTATGATATTACTTACACTTTGTGTGGGATTGTTGTTTGGAAGCCGTCTTTTTTCAAAGCATA
>DAOVTC010000140.1 GCA_030633285.1 Flavobacteriaceae bacterium | reverse complement strand
CTGATTAAATCTTCAACAACAACAATATTTTGGCCATTGTCTAAAAATCCTTCTATTTGATTTTTTCGGCCATGTTTTTTAGGTTCAGGTCTAACATAAATAAAAGGTACACCTAATTCTTGAGCAACTAAAACACCTATTGCTATTGCACCGGTAGCAACACCGGCAATAACATCAGGTTTACCGTATTTGTCATTAATTATTTTCACTAAATTTTCGCGAATATAGTTTCTTATTGGTACAAAAGATAAAGTAACTCTATTGTCACAGTATATTGGAGATGACCAACCAGAAGCCCAAGTAAAGGGCTCATTTGGCTGTAATTTTATTGCTTTTATCGATAAGAGCAATTCAGCCGTTTTTTTTGCTGTATTTTTGTCAAAAATCATGATACAAATGTATACAATTTTTAAGGATGATACTTCAATTATTTTGACAGATAGTTTAAAAAACATCAACAAAAAAGATTTTTATTATTGGAAAGATATCAATTTGCATAACTTGTTTTTGCAAATTAAAAAAGATGAAATAAGCAAATTCATTTTGTATCATCCTGATTTAGAATTAATGTGGAATGAGTTTTTAAAATATTTTAAAGTTATTGAGGCAGCTGGCGGACTTGTTCAAAATTCAGAAAAAGAAATATTATTTATTTATAGAAATGATAAATGGGATTTACCAAAGGGCAAAATTGAGAATGGAGAGGGTGTTGAAGAAGCAGCAATTCGTGAGGTTCAAGAAGAGTGTGGAATTTCAAAAGTGGTCATTAAAAATTTTATAGCAAAATCCTATCATATTTATAATGAAAAGGAAAGTGAAATTTTAAAAGTGACTCATTGGTTTTCAATGTTTAGTGACGAGATAAAATCTTCCCCACAAGTAGAAGAAGGCATTACAAAAGTTCAGTGGAAAAATAAAGAGCAAATAAATATAGCATTACAAAATACATATTCTAATATAAAATTATTGGTTGAAAATTTTAATTAAATTAACTTTTCTAGCTATAAATCAATTTAGTATATTTTAAATTCATTGTATTATAGTATATTTGCCGCTTTTCAAAATTTAAAGAGCATGGAGTTTATTACAAAAAGGTTACCGACTGTAAAAAGTGATATTTTATCAGGTATTACTGTAGCATTGGCTTTAGTTCCTGAAGCGGTTGCCTTTGCTTTTGTAGCTGGTGTAGATCCTTTAGTAGGTTTATATGCTGCTTTTATGGTTGGATTAATTACTTCAATTTTTGGAGGTCGACCAGGTATGATATCAGGTGCAACAGGTGCTTTGGCTGTGGTTATGGTTAGTTTGGTAGCTAGAGGTAATGAAATGGGTGAAATTGGTGAGAATCTTGGTTTGTATTATTTGTTTGCAACCGTCATTTTAATGGGAGCAATCCAAATACTTGCGGGTGTTTTAAAATTAGGAAAATTTGTAAGGCTGATTCCTCACCCTGTTATGTTGGGATTTGTTAATGGTTTGGCAATAGTAATATTTTTATCTCAATTGGGAATGTTTAAAGAAAATATTAATGGTGAAAAAATATGGTTACAAGGAACAGAATTATATTTAATGGGTGGATTGGTTGCCTTAACCATGATTATCATGTTAGGTTTACCAAAAATAAAAATTACTAAAAATCTTCCTGAAGCACTTATTGCAATTTTAGTAGTTTCTGCTATAGCAATTTTATTTAAATTAGATATTGCATCTGTTGGTTCATTTATTAGAGATGGAGGAGGAGAAGGATTAAAAGGAGGCTTGCCTACATTGCATTTAGAGACTTTTAGTAAAATTCCTTTTGACTGGAAAACTATAAAATTTATCTTTCCTTATGCTTTGATATTAGCAGCGATTGGTTTAATTGAATCATTAATGACATTGAATTTGATTGATGATTTAACAGAATCTCGTGGTAACGGAAATAAAGAATGTATCGCTCAGGGAAGTGCTAATATTGTTACCGGATTATTTGGTGGAATGGGAGGTTGTGCAATGATTGGTCAATCCATTATCAATATAAAATCTGGAGGTAGAACTCGATTATCAGGCATTGTTGCAGCATTAACATTACTAGCCTTTATCTTATTTGCCTCTCAGTATATTGAACAAGTGCCAATAGCAGCTCTGGTAGGTGTAATGTTTATGGTTGTAATTGGAACATTTGCATGGAGTAGTTTTAGAATTTTACATAAAATACCAAGAACAGATGTTTTTGTATTGATCTTGGTTTCGGCACTGACTGTAATATTTGATTTAGCTATAGCTGTTTTTGCAGGAGTTATTGTTAGTGCATTGGTGTTTTCATGGGAAAATGCAGTTAGAATTAGAGCGAGAAAACATATAAAAGATGATGGTACTAAAGTTTATGAAATTTGGGGACCTTTATTTTTTGGTTCAGTAAGTGCTTTTAGCGAAAAATTTGATATTAAAAAAGATCCTGAAAAGATAGAAATTGATTTTATGGAATCACGTGTAAGTGATCATTCTGCAATAGAATCCGTTTTAAATATTGTTGAAAAATATGAGAAAGCAGGTAAAACTATTCATTTAAAACATTTAAGTGAAGAGTGTAAACAATTGCTATACAAAAGCAACAGTAAATTTCACGAAGTAATTATCAATGCCATTGATGACCCACGTTATCATGTTGTTGAGAATCCTGAAAGATTTAATTAATGAGATTCCACGCCTTTGGCGTGGTAAGCCGAACCCGCCTGCTGGCGTGGCAGGTTAATCCCGCTTTTTAACGGGGTCTCAGGTTTATGACCTCTAAATATTCAATCAATCCTCCAATTCATATCCATAAAATTTCTTTTTATCCAAAATATTTACACCTTTTGTCATCCAAACAGGGGCTTTTTCATCTTTTAAATAATGGTCAAAAAACTGCATCATTCTTATAGAAAGATCCATTTTATTTTTTACCTTTTTAAGATTGTGTGCTTCATTATTATAGGTGAGTAACCAAACAGGTTTTTGTAAACGACGTAATCCCATAAAATATTCAATTCCTTGATACCAAGGTACTGCACCGTCATTATCATTATGCATAATTAATATTGGTGTTTCAACTTTATCTACAAAGAAAATAGGAGAATTTTCAATATAAAGGTCTAAACCACCTTCCTCCCAAAGTGATTTTCCAATTCTAGTTTGTGTTCGTTCATATTGAAATGCTCTGTTTAATCCAGATTTCCAACGTATACCTCCGTAAGCTGATGTCATATTTGCCACAGGAGCACCTGCCATTGCAGCAGCAAATTTTGTTGTTTGTGTAACAATATATGCTGTTTGATATCCCCCCCAACTTTGTCCTTGAAGTGCAATTTTATCACTATTGATATAACCTAAATTTTCAACCGCTTCAATTCCTGATACTATGCAGTTGTATGCACTTTGCCCAGGGTGTCCATCTTTATAAACAATATCTGGTATAAATGCCACATAACCATTACTTATTAAATATGGCATATTTACAATTGAAGCACTTGGGGTTGGAGTAGAAAAGTTATGTAAACTTTGTGAACGTTTTTCGTAAAAATAAGTAATCATAGGATATTTTTTATTTGAATCAAAATTTTCAGGTTTATAAATTAACCCCTCCAATTCAACGCCATCATAATTTTTCCATTTAAATAATTCAACAGTTCCCCATTTATAGTTTGTATAAATAGGATTTACATTACTAATTTGTTTTTGATGTTTAAAATTATTGTCGGCAATCCATAGATTTGGATATTCATTAAAGTTCTGTCTGGTAAAAATAAAAGTACCTTCTTTAAATGCTTTTTTTGAAAGTCTGAAGTTTTTATTATCTATACTAAATTTTGGGTAAACTTTATTATTCTTAAGATTCAAAGTGAAAATACCATTGGTTTTGGTTACTTCATTAAAACCAGTTAGTATTAAATTTTTATTGGTATAAGATATTTTATCTTTTTCTTCTTCCAGCTTGATAAGTCTAAAGGTAGTTTTAGTTTTTCTTCCTGTTTTTGTAATATTTTTTGGAGCAGTTTTACCGCTTAAATCAAATTCCCAAATATCATATTTATCATAAATTAAGGCTGTGTTATTTTTTGTAAAACCTCCAAATCCATAAGAAAAGGGTAGCATTGGGTGATCATCATCTTCATCATAAAAAGCAACATTTAGTTTTGAGGT
>DAOVTC010000128.1 GCA_030633285.1 Flavobacteriaceae bacterium | reverse complement strand
TAAAGTAGCAAAATGGTGAGGTTCACGTGGTTCAGCTGATTCAATAATAATTCCAAATTTTGACCGTTTTTGTTCCTTACCTAAGGAATGATGTAAATAAGAGCATGCCAATAGTGCCGGAATTGGTCCATTTGATTTATCGGCACCTCTATCAGTTAATATAATTATATTGCAATCTTGATCAACCGCCTTTGAAGCTTGTAAAACTATTTGATCAAGTGCTTTTTCTAAAGCATTTAACCCTCTTTTTATAATGTATAACATAGGAATTTCAACCGATTTAAAATTAGAATGGTTAATATTTCTAATTTTATCTAGATCATTACTTGAAATTACCGGATTTTGGATTTTTAGTTTTTTACAATGTTCAGAACTAATATTAAATATATTTCTGTCTTCTCCAATGGCTAAACTAATATCAGTAATAATTTCTTCACGAATTCCGTCAAGCGGGGGATTGGTTACCTGAGCAAAAAGTTGCTTAAAATAATTGTAGAGTAATTGAGGTTTCTCTGATAAAATTGCTAAAGGAGTATCCATTCCCATAGAGCCGATAGCTTCTTTTCCGGTTTTACACATGGGGGTAATTATAGTGTCAATATCTTCCATGGTGTAACCAAATAATCTTTGTCTGGTATCAATAGATCCTAATTCAATTGGACATTTATTTCCCGTATCTGGAATTTTAGAAAGTGGTAATAAATTTTTATTAAGCCATTTGCGATAGGGATGTTTTAAAACAATTTCTTGTTTTATTTCTTCATCTTCTATAATTCTTCCCTCATTCATATCAACTAAAAACATTTTTCCTGGTTCCAATCTACCATGGCGAATAACATTTTCTGGTTTAATATTTAATACGCCAATTTCTGATGACATGATCACATAATTGTCTTTTGTAATGGTATAACGTGATGGTCGCAAACCATTTCTGTCTAATAAAGCACCAATAAATTTACCATCTGTAAAAGGTACTGAAGCCGGACCATCCCAGGGTTCCATAATACAAGAGTAATATTCGTAAAAAGCTTTTTTATTATCAGACATAGTCATATCCTTTTCCCAAGCTTCAGGAACCATCATCATCATAATTTCTGGAAGTGAACGGCCTGTCATTATTAAAAGTTCAACAACCATGTCCATGGAAGCTGAATCAGACTTATCTTTTAAAATGATAGGAAATAATTTTTTGATATCATCACCAAAAACATCACTTTGCATTAATTCTTCACGAGCTTTCATTCGACTAATATTTCCACGCAAAGTATTAATTTCACCATTATGACACATGAATCTAAAAGGTTGTGCCAATTCCCATGAAGGAGATGTGTTTGTCGAAAATCGTTGATGTACTAATGCTAAACGAGTTGTTAAATCTGAATCTGATAAATCAATATAATAATTTCTAATATCTTCAGGAATTAATAAACCTTTGTATATGAGTGTTGTTGTAGAAAAACTAGGTATGTAAAATTGTTTACTGTCTTTTAATTTTGAGTTTATTATTTTGTGTTCAGCTATTTTTCTAGCTGCATAAATTTTAGCATTAAATTGAAGGTCTGTTAGATTTTTATCAATTTTACCTATAAAAAGTTGTTTGATTTTAGGTTCATTCCTTATAGCTATTTCTCCAAGATGTTCTGGGTTTACAGGTACATTTCTCCAGCCTAGTATTTTTAGGTTTTGGTTTTTAATTTCATTTTCTAAAGCATCAATACAAAAAGTATATTGATTTATACTTTTAGGTAAAAAAACCATACCAACTGCATATTCATTTAGATCAGGTAGTTGAAAACTACAAATTTTTTTAAAAAATTTATGAGGAATATCAATTAAAATCCCAGCTCCATCACCAGTTTTACCATCAGAACTTACTGCACCTCGATGTTCTAATTTGATTAATATTTTTAAAGCGTCATGAATTATTTTATTTGTTTTTTTTCCGTTAAGGCTACAAATAAAACCAGCTCCACAATTATCATGTTCAAATTCAGGTAAATAAAGTCCTTGCTTATTGTACGTCATACATATTATAATAAGCTCACAAAAATAAGCAAAATACTAAGAATAGTATAATATAAATTGTTAAAACACACGAATAATACAGTAATATTAAAAAATAAATAAATAAAAGTTAAATTAATAATAAAATGGAACTTAAAATGTAGATATGTGAAAATAATTGAATTAGTGCATGAATATGAAAGTTGTACAAATTCAATAGAAAATAGAAGGTAAAACAAGAAGGATTTAGAAGTGTATATTAATCTTCATAAAAATCAAGACGATTTTTTAAAAAATCAATTTCACTATGTAAAGTATTTATTCTTTCTAATAAATTTGAAATTACATCAATTCCTTCCATATTAATATCTAAATCATGATGGAGGCGAACCATTTTTTCAATTTCATTTATTTTATTTTTTGGCAAATATTGAATTTTATCAATTGTAGTAATTTCAATTAAACTATATTCATTTAGTGAATTAATAAATGAAAACTCAATATTATAATTATTACAAATCGTTTGTATGGATATTAAATTCTCTAATTTCATTTCATTTTGATTTTAGATAGTTCTTCAAATAGATCTTTTTCTTTTCTAGTAAGATTTGTAGGTGTTTTTATTAAATAGGTGATATATAAATCACCAAATGCACTTTCTTTTTTATATACAGGAAATCCTTTGCCTTTGAGTTTTACTTTAGTTCCGTTTTGAGTTTCAGGTTTTACTTTGAGTTTAGCTTTTCCAATAAAAGTATCAATAGTTATGTCTCCACCTAAAACTGCAGTATATAAGTCAACATCTACATTAATGTATAGATTGTTTTTATCCCGTTTAAATTTGGTGTTATTTTTTATATTAAAAGTAATATATAGATCGCCATTCGGACCGCCATTTATGCCTTTACCACCATGATTCTTAATTTTAATAATTTGTTTATTTTCAACTCCAGCTGGTATAGTTAAGCGAATGTTTTTACCATTTATGGTTAAGGTTTGTTTGTGAGTTTGATAAACATCTTTTAAATTTAAATGTAATTCAGCATTATAATCTTGTCCTCTAAATTTAGTTTGCCTAGTACTTTTCGATCTAGTTCCTCCACCAAACATAGATTCAAAAAAATCTGAAAAATCGCTATCTGAAAACCCGGTTCCTGTTCCTGAAAAAGTTTGTCCTCCACCAGAATGTTGATATTGTTGCTGTTGTTGGCGCGCTTTTTCGTAAGCTTCACCATGTTCCCAATCTTTACCGTATTGATCGTATTTTTTTCTTTTTTTTGAATCACTTAAAACTTCATTAGCCTCATTCAATTCTTGAAATTTTTTTTTAGCTAATTCGTCACTGGGATTTACATCTGGATGGTATTTACGAGCTAGTTTTCTATATGCTTTTTTAATGTCTTTTTCAGTGGCATTTTTGTTTAAGCCTAGTGTTTTATAGTAATCTATGAAAGCCATGGTTTATCTTAAAAAGATTTTCAAATATAAAGATAAGTAAAGATTTTAGATTTAAAAAGAATCAAAGAAACAAGTTGGTATTTTGTTACATCTATTGAGTTGTCTCAATTATGTTTTCCTTGTTGTTAGGAATAATCGTATGAGATATTTAATATAAAAAAAAAGTAGCATTGGTATAATACCCAATGCTACTTCAATGGGCTAGTCTCTTAAAATTGATCTTGAAATTACAATTTTTTGAATTTCAGAAGTTCCTTCATAGATCTGTGTAATTTTAGCATCACGCATTAATCGTTCTACATGGTATTCTTTAACAAAACCATAACCACCGTGAATTTGTACTGCCTCAACAGCTACACGCATTGCCATCTCCGCAGCATAAAGTTTAGCCATGGCACCCGATAAATCGTAATTATTATGCATGTCTTTATCCCATGCGGCTTTTAAACAAAGTAATCTGGCAGCTTCAATTTCAGTTGCCATGTCTGCTAATTTAAAGGCAATTGCTTGGTGTTTGCTGATTTCTTTACCAAAAGCTTTACGTTCTTTGGAGTATTGTAAAGCTAATTCATAAGCACCAGCTGCAATACCTAAAGCTTGAGATGCTATTCCAATTCTACCTCCGGCAAGAGTTTTCATAGCAAATTTAAAGCCAAATCCATCTTCACCTATTCGGTTTTCTTTAGGTACTTTCATATCGTTAAACATTAAAGAATGTGTATCAGAACCACGAATTCCTAGTTTATTTTCTTTTGCACCTACAATAAACCCTTCCATATCTTTTTCTACAATAAAAGCATTAATTCCTTTGTGGGCTTTTTCAGGATGAGTTTGAGCAATGACCAAATAAACACTTGCAGTACCACCATTTGTTATCCAGTTTTTTGTTCCGTTTAAAAGGTAATAATCTCCTTTATCAACAGCAGTTGTATGCTGTTTTGTTGCATCAGAACCAGCTTCTGGTTCACTCAAAGCAAATGCACCAATTATTTTACCTTCTGCT